>JBGPFY010000012.1:0-10105 GCA_041483615.1 Nitrososphaeria archaeon
AGATGTCGAAGTAGAGGTAGAACTCGTATGGGTGAGGCCTTGCAGAGACTTGCTTGTAGCTGGTCATTCCCAGGTCCATGATTGTCTCGATGAGGTCCTTCGAGAATATCCCGTCGAGGAAGTTCGAGTCGCTCTCCAGGCTCTCGATGGACTCGAGCAGGCTCCCCGGGAGCTCCTTGACGCCGAGCGACTTCCTCTTCTCTGGAGTGAGCTTGTAGATGTCCTCGTTGACCGGGTTGCCTGGGTCCAGCTTCTTCTTGATGCCGTCGAGCCCTGCGGCGCAGATGGCCGCGAAGGCGAGGTAGGGGTTGGCGGACGGGTCGGGCGTCCTGAACTCCGCCCTCTTCCTCTTCTCCTCGGAGGCGCCCTTGTGGTAGACCGGGATCCTGACGTTCGCGGAGCGGTTCGCCTTGCTCCACGCGATGTAGACCGGGGCTTCATAGCCGGGGACGAGCCTTCGGTATGAGTTGGTCGTCGGGTTGGTGATGGCCGTGAGCGCGCGGCTGTGGGCGAGCAGCCCTCCCACGTAGTACCTCCCGACCTGGCTGAGCTCGGCATAGCTGTCGCCTGAGTCGTAGAACGCGTTCTTCGAGCCCTTCCAGAGGCTCGAGGAGACGTGCATGCCTGAGGCGTTGTCGCCGAAGATCGGCTTCGGCATTATCGATGCGATGAGACCCCTCTTCGCGGCGATGTTCTTGATCACGAACCGGTAGCTGAGACAGCTGTCGGCCATGGGGACGAGCGAGTCGCGATACATGTCGATCTCGCACTGGCCAGCGGTCGCGACCTCGTGGTGGTGGGCGTCGTTGACAACCCCGAAGTTCTGCTCGAGGAGGTAGGCGACCTCGCTCCTGTAGTCTTGGAGGGTGTCCTGCGGCGGGACGGGATAGTAGCCCTCCTTCCACCTAATCGGGAAGTTCGTCCCCCTCGATTCGACGGCACTCTCGACCGAGCTGATCTTGTAGCCTGTCGAGAACGGGTTGTGGACGTCCCACGTTACGCTGTCGAACACGAAGAACTCTATCTCGGGGCCCCAGTACGAGTCGGTGAAGCCCGCTGCCTTCATCCTCTCCTCGGCCTTTTGCGCGATGTATCGCGGGTCCCTCGAGAACCTGCCCTTGCCGAACCCCCACTGGATGTCGCAGATGAGCCTCCCGGTGGGATATCTCTCGTCGCCCCACGGAATGAGTGCGTACGACGACGGGTCGGGGAGGAGGAGCATGTCCGATTCGTAGATCTCTGCGAACCCCTTGATCGAGGAACCGTCGAGCTTGGCGACGCCCTCCTTGAAAGTTTCCTCCTCGAGCATAGTCGAGGTGATAGAGACGTGCTGGGTTCGCCCGGGCACGTCCATGAACTGCAAGTCGACGAACTTGACATCCTTGTCCTTGATCTCACTTAAAACCTGCTTGGGAGTCCTCTTCCTTGGGACGAGGCCTTTCGGAGTTCTGTCGAACGGCATTGAATCACGGGCTGACCCCAGAGCCGATATAAATCTTACCGTCGCCGTGTCCGCTTGTTTACATATCCGTGACAAAACTTATCAAATGGCTAATACATGGGCGGGTGTCGTAGCAAATGCAATTGGACAACCTTGACAAGATGCTCTTGAAGGAGCTCATGACGGACGCGAGGCAATCCTTCAGGGACCTCTCGAAAAAGACCCATGCCTCGGTGGTCACCGTCGCGCAGCGGGTGAGGAAGATGGAGAAGGCGGGCGTGATAAAGGGGTATTCGGCGCAGGTGAGCTCGGAGGAGCTTGGGTACGAGATAACCACGGTGACCGAGGTGACCGTCTCCAAGGGCAAGGTGCTCGAGGTCGAGAGGGACATCGCAAAGCTGCCCCACGTGTGCGCGGTCTACGACGTGACAGGCGAGGAGGACAGCATAGTCATCTCGAAGTTCAAGAGCAGGGAGGAGCTCAGCAACTTCGCCAAGGAGGTACTCGCTCTGCCGCACGTGGAGCGGACCAACACGCACGTCGTCCTGAACACGACCAAGGAAGACTTTCGGAGCCCTTTCATCCTCGACTGACCAGCCCCCACAATTCATATACCCGCTCGGTCACGAACGCATGAATTGCAGAGAGAGGGTCCCAGCTTCCCCGAATACAAGATCGTTGTTGACGGTGTGACCGGGGGAGAGATCGCCAACATCATCAGGGGATACATCGAGGTCAACGGGGAAAGAATCAGGTTCAAGGGCATCGCGTACGGGCGCTACGGGGGCCAAAACGTCGCCCCGAGGCTCTCGCCTCTTGCGAAGAGGAGGCTCAAGGCGGTGTTCGGGGACGTCTCGAAGTTCGAGGAGGACCTTCAGCAGAAGCTCGTCAGGGGGGACTTCGAGGTCGATTCCGCCGCGGCGGAGGCTGCGAAGAGCAAGGAAGGGCACAGCCATACGCATTAGTGAAACCCTTGATTTTCAAATCAGTGTCAGAGGCGTTTGCACCGGAGCAGAGCTGACGGCTTGAACCTCATAGTGGGCGGGACTGGGTTCATCGGCGGCCACCTAGCGGAATACTTCTTCCAAGAGGGCGAGATTTCGAAGGGAGTGTTCCGCAAGGGGTCGCACCTCCGCATCATGGACCAGTGCGGGATCCAGTGCCTCGAGGCAGACCTTCTTGATAGGCATTCGCTTCACGAGGCCCTGGAGATGGTGAACGTGGTCTACAACTTGGCGTCCCCCACCCCGGACCACGAAGGGCAGGGAGACTTCTTCGAGGTGAACACAAAGGGGCTGCGCAACCTCCTGGAGGAGGCGGAGGAGCACGGAGTGAAGGATTTCATCCACCTGAGCACACTGGACGTCTTCGGGTTCAAGAAGAAGGTGGGCGCCGACGACGAGGCGGTCACGACGCCTCCCTCGCACCCCTACCAGAAGGCGAAGCTCCAAGCGGAGATGCTGATCCGGGAGTTCTCGAAGAAGGGCGGCGAAATGCGCCTCAAGGTGGTCAGGGCGGCCAAGGCGACCGGCGCCCGGGACACGACGCTCGCGCTGCCGTTGCTCCGGATGATAGAGAGCGGCACGGTGGTCCTCCCGTCCGGGGGCGACTCGGCGATGTCGTTCACCCATCCCAAGGACGTGGCGAAAGCCCTCTACAGGGTCGCGACGGCGGGAGAGGGCGGCAAGGTGTACCAGGTGAAGTCGTTCGACTGCAGTGTCGGAAACCTTGCCCAAGGCGTGATGGAGGCGAGCGGGAAGAAGGCCCAGGTCAAACGCGAGGGTCTCTTCTCAAAGACTGCCCTGCCGCCGTACGCGGCGAGCCAAGTCAGGGCGGGGATGCTCCTGGAGAAGCAAGAGTCCTGGAGCGCGATCTCATACTCCCCTGACTACGACCTGAAGCGGACGTGCCAAGAGATAGCCGAGTGGCACGGAAAGGAGCCATGGCTCACCGAAAGCGAGCGGACATAGGCCCCATCCTGAGCGAGATCGCGAAGATGGTTCGCGAGAGCAAGGCCCCTAGGGCGACCGCCTTGGCCGAGCTCAAGGACGCGGAAGACGGCGACCCCTTCCGGATACTCATCGGGACGATACTCTCCCAGCGCACCCGCGACGAGAAGACTACACTAGCAACGGAGAGGCTCTTCGGGAAGTTCAAAGATCCCGAGGACCTCGCAAGGGCGAAGGTGTCGGAGGTGAGGGAGCTGATCAGGCCGGCAGGCTTCTACAACATGAAGTCCAAGAGCATAATCAAGGTCGCGAAGCAGCTCGTAGAAAGGTTCGATGGCGAGGTCCCGTCAGAGATGGACGACCTGTTGTCGCTGCCCTCAGTGGGCCGGAAGACCGCGAACTGCGTCCTCGTCTACGGCTTCAACAAGCCTGCGATCCCCGTGGACACCCATGTGCACAGGATCTCCAACAGGCTGGGCCTGGTAGAGACCAAGACGCCCGAGGAAACTGAGGCTCAGCTCGTGGAGAAGGTGCCAAGGCGCTACTGGCTGACGCTCAACGACCTCTTTGTCCGGTTCGGGCAGACGACGTGCAAGCCTATCGGGCCGAGGTGCGGTGACTGCACCCTGAGGGCGCGGTGCAGATACTACCAGGAAGTGGTCGGGCCGAAACAACTAGCGCTCGCGGGCGCCCGCTAGACTCTCGCTGCTAGCCAGAGGCTTCGTTCTGATACCTTCCGTCGTAGAGCTCCTTCGCGGGCGCCTCGTTCCTGATGAAGACGAGCTGGATGAGCGCCTCGTCCTTGTGGACCCTGGCGTCGAGCGGCGTGAAGATCGTCTGGGTGGGCTCGCCTGAGTAGCCGCTGTCGAAGACCGCGCTCTCGAGCTTGATGATGCCGAGCCTGTTGACTGTGGAGCGGGGGAACGCGAACCCCGTGCAATCTGCAGGTATGGTCACCTTGGGGAACCTGAGCTCGTAGAGGTTCCCTCTGACGAAATCGTAGAAGCCCTCCTTGTCCGGGGTCACGAGTTCCTTCACGTCTCTCACCTCTGGCTTCTGGGTCTTCCGGCCTCGGCGCGCTGACGGCGCGATGTAGCCTCTCTCCTCGCCGTGGAGGTAGATCTTGAAGCCGCGGGGGACGAGCTTGACCTCGTTCGGAGAGAGGTCGACGCCGTTCGGGTTGACCTTCTTGTAGGAGGAGCATGACTTGGAGACCTCTTTGCCGCTCAGGACTGACACAGCGTCGGCCACGATTCGCGCCGCGGATAAAAGCGAATCCCCGATTTGCCGACCCGAAGTACGCCATTCAGCTCTTGGAAGCCCAGAAGACCGTGACCACCCCGCCTGTCATCGCCTCGTGGCCTCCTCCCGAGAGATCGTTCCCCTCAAGGGCATCACCGATCTCCTCGTCCCAGGTGGTCGAGCTGATCAGTCCCGGGAGGGCGTCGCACGTGAAGGCGATCGACGCGTCAAGGGGCGCGACGAACCTTCCCAATAGAGGCATGAACCCGCGTACATAGAGATTGAGCAAGGGCGCGAGGAGGCCATGGGGCCTAGTGAAGTCGTAGACGGCCACGCTTCCTCCCGGCTTCAACACGCGCGCCAATTCCTCGACGAACCTCGACGTGTCGCAGTATTTCGGGACGTAGCACGAGACAACGAGGTCGAACGACTCTTCCCTGAAAGGCAGGTGCTCGGCGTCCGCGAGGCTCAGCAGCGAGACGGACTTCAGACTTTTTCGCTGCGCAAGCCGAATCATCCCGCTCGTAATGTCTATCCCGATGACCTGAGAAGCCCTCAGTGGGTATCGCTCTTCGAGGACGCACGTGCCGCAGCCGATGTCGAGTATCCGCGCGCCTTCGCCCAGAGTCAGCTTCCTGAGCATCCTGCGTTTCCACGTCCTGTCTTGATAGAGCGTCATCAAATCGAGGACGGAGTCGTATGATGCTGATAGGCCGCCAAAGATGTTGCGGGCCAGCTCGTTCTTGGCGCCCACTCCACTCGTCGTCGATTCATGCTCGAATGGTTATTAATGAATGCGGAGATTTCGGCCGAGTTGGAGACTCCGCCAGTCGAACCCGACCTGGTCTCTCCATGGAGACGAAATATTTGGCTCTACGGGCTGAGGGTCCCTTTCAGCCTCGTGTTCATCGGATGGATGACCTTCGCGGAGGTGCTGTCCCCAAAGTTCAGCTTGGAAATCTACTTCTACAGCGTGCTCGCGGTCTTCCTCGGGCTCGTTGTCGGAGCGCACTACATTGACATAGGGACGAGTCGCGGGAAGTTCTCGCCTTTCTTTCCCCACATCCCGAGCGCGATGGTTTGGATTGGAATTCTGGCCGTGGTTGTCGGCGGCGCCGTCGGCGTGTACATGGCGCTCAGGTGGAACCTCCTCTTTGTTCTCTTCGTCGCCGTCGAGGGGTTCGCGGCCTACGCCTACCCGAGCGAGAAGCCGAAGATGGTCCACTCATATCTTGGTTTCGGGCTGACGTGGGGGACGGTGCCGTTCATCGCCGCGTACTTCATCCAGAGCGGGACGTCAAGCCTGCTAGTGCTGGCAGTATCCATCTTCGTGGGCATCAGCGTGGTGATGATGCACCACCTGGCGATCATGAGCAGAGAATCGCCCGGATGGAAAGATGCGCTTTACCTGCTGCGGCTTTACAGATACTCCGTGTATCTAATCTCGCTGATTGCGGTCTTTGGAAGGATACTTGGGATCTAGTTCGCGGAGGAGGGCTTTCGCGGTTTTGGCGCGGCTACTTCTATGAAGCCTTTCTTCTTGCCCAGATGACCGTCCTGCACCTGTGACAGACGAGCCCTTCGAAGACCACCCCTTTCTTGTCTTTGACGGGCTCCACGTTCATCATCTTCTGGCCGCACGAGAGGCATCTCGTCTCGGAGGGCTGCTGCGACAGCGTCGCCCAGTCCATCATGTAGTAGGTGTAAAACATGAGGGCAGAGGAATCGTCTATCTCCATGCTCAGTCGAACGATTTTGGTGGGAGGAGCGCTATGGTTTAAACCCAGTCGTTGGTTCGCCTGTCGCGCCAATCAAGATGGAGAAACTATTCGCAAGGTCTGTAGAAGACGCGTCGAAGCTCGTCGACCTGACCGAGGACGACCACAAGCTCTTCGAACGCGTGGAGGCGGCGTGCGACGAGCTCGTCCTGCCGGAGTTCGAGAAATACGTCGAGAGGAAGTTCAACGACAAGATACCTGAAGTGATCAAGAAGCACCGCCTCATGGGGATTCCCATCGCGAGGAAGTACGGCGGAGAGGGCGCGAGGCCTCTCGTCCACGCCCTCGCCTTCGAGAGGTTCGGACAGCTGGGGCTCGGAGTGATCACCTTCGTCGATGTCCACCAAGCACTCGGGAGTCTTACGATTCAAGAGTGGGGGAACGATGAGCAGAAGCAGAGGTATCTCAAGAGGGCCGCGACGGGGGACGTCATCCTGGCGTACGCCCTCACCGAACCTGAGGCGGGGAGCGACCCTGTCTCGCTGAAATCAAGCTTCAGGAAGGAGGGGAACAACTATTACGTCACGGGGTCCAAGTACCTCATCTCCAACGGGTCGATCGCGAACAAACTGATAGTCTTCGCTTACCCCGAGGGTCAGACCAAGGGGATGACCGCATTCCTCGTGGACAACAAGGAGAAGGGGTTCTCCGTGGAGATGAGGATGGAGGAGAAGATGGGCCTGTTCACGTCTGACACCTCTCTTCTGACGCTCGACAACGTGAAGGTCCCGAAGGAGGACGTCCTGGGGGAGGAGGGGAGAGGGCTTGCCGTCGCATACTCCGCGTTGCTCAACGGAAGGGTCGGGATCGCTTCAGGTTGCCTGGGTGTGATGGAGGATTGCATCAACCAGGTTAAGGAGCGAGTGACGAGCCGGGTCCAGCACGGGAAGCCCATCGGGAAGCATCAGCTGATCCAGAGGCACATCGCTTCGATGGTCGCCAACCTCGAGTCGTCGCGCTGGCTGGTCTACCAGGTGGCCGTCAAAAAGGAGGAGTATGACAACAACCGTGGCAACCTTGAGATGAGGACGGAGGTGGACAGGGTGAGTGCGGTCGCGAAATACGTGGCGTCGAGGGCAGCCTACAGCACGGCGGACAGCGCTGTGCAGTGCTTCGGCGGGTTCGGGTACTCAATCCTTTCGCCGGTGACCAAGCACTTGCTGGACACGCGCGTTGCGAGAATCTACGAGGGCACGGATGAGATCATGGAGCTCAAAATCGCCTCGACGGTCCTCGGCAGGGAGTTCGAGGCGTACAGGTAGCGCTCCGAACGAGTACTAATCCATGTAATCGAGGAGAGTGGCGGCCTTCTTCGGCTCCTTACGACCAGCCTTCTTCTCTTCGTTCTTGGGAGTGGAGACCAGGCTCTTCATGAGCTTCTCCCTGCGTAGGCTGCTGTAGAAGTACGCCTCGTCGACGGTCCCCTCTGCGAGGAGGACCACGACCTTCCCGGGCTTGGTCCTCCCGGTGCGACCTTTCCTCTGTATCGCCCTGATCTCGGACGGGACTGCTTCGTAGAAGACCACGAGGTCGACGTCGGGGACGTGGAGGCCCTCCTCGCCTATGCTGCTGCTCACGAGGACCTTGAACTCCCCTTCGGCGAATTTCTCCAGGACGTCAGTCTGCATCTTCTGGTCCATCCCCTCGCTGTCGATCTTGTTCGCCTGCCCTACGAACCTCTGCGCGATTATCCCGTCGGCAGCGAGCCTCTCCACTATCGACTCGATGGTGTCACGATACTGCGTGAAGACGATTATCTTCGAGTCAGCCTTGCTCGCGAACTGGCCCTTCACTATGGACCTGAGCTCGGTGAGCTTGGGGTACTCGGTTCCCTTGATTCGATTGGCCTCGCCCTCGAGCATCAGCCACCTCGGGTCTTTCAGGAGGGCGGTGGCCGACTTGCCCTGCTCTGGCTTTTCCCTCATGCGCTTGAGGTACTTCAGGAGGACGTCGACGCCCTGGGTCTCGGTCAGCTCTATGGCGTGGAGAATCATTATGGCCTGGGCCTGGCTGATCAGGGCGGCGTAGATGTAGCCCTTGTTCGCGCCCCCGGTCCTGAGCCTCGCCGACATGGCGCCCCTCGCCTGAAGGAGCATCTTCTTCGAGAGCCTCGTCCGCGGCAGGAACCCCGACTCCATCAGCCTCTTTACCTTCTCGTTGTAGACCTCTCGCAGTATTCTCAGGAGCTGGCCGTATTCCTCGGGGAGCCGGACCTTCCTCCCCTCGAACGTCGTCTCCTCGACGTAGGACTTCACGTCCTCGTCCTCCTCGCTCCGGGCCTCGACGTGCTCGATGAAGAGGTTCTGGGTTATCTCGTTGATCTTCTCCCTAGAGCCGCCGGGCGATGCGGTGAGGCCGAGTATGAGGGGCGTCCACGCCGTCTCCTTGTAGACCTTGGCGACTTCCGTGTAGGAGTAGTCCTTGACCGAGCGGTGGGCCTCGTCGAAGACCAGCAGCACGACGTCGTTGAGGTCGACCCGGCCATGGCGCATGTCGTTCCTGACGGTCTGGGGGGTCGCGAAGACGAACCTAGACCTCCTCCAGAGATACCCTCGCTCCTCGGGCGGGTTCTCCCCCGTCAGGAGCGCGATTTCCTTCTGCTGGAGGGAGAGGATCTCCTTGAAAGAGTTGTAGTGCTGAAGGACCAGGGGCTTGGTGGGCGCGAGGACGACCACCTTCCCTTGAGGGAACTTGTCGAGCCTGATTTTGGCGACGAGAAGCGCAATCAGCGTCTTCCCCAGCCCGGTCGGCAGGACGACGAGGGTGTTCGCTTGCGAGGCGGCCTCCGCTATCCGCTGCTGATATTCTCTGGGCCGGAGGGAGTCTGGGAGCATGAAGGGAGGACATTCGCATCGGCTCGCTGTTGATAGAAAAGTATTTGCCAGCTCGAAGGCCTCTAGGACCGGCCCCGACCTTCGGCGGGGCTCGCGGAGAGAAGTATACACATATAATCAACGTTCCAGCCTCTTCAACAAGCAAACTTGGATCAGATCCGGGTCGAAGCCCCTGCGTCCTCCGCCAACCTCGGCCCGGGCTTCGACGTCTTCGCACTCGCGCTTGACAGTCCCAAAGATGTCGTCAGCCTGCGGCTCGGGAGAGCGCCAGCAGCGCGGACCCCCTCGGTCAGGATGGCGAAGGTGACGGGGCTCGAGGTTCCAAAGGCCGAGACCCAGAACGGAGCCTGCGTAGTCTGCCTCGAGATGGCGAAGCAGCTCGGAATCAAGAAGGAGATTGTCGTGGAGCTGGAGAAGAGGGTCCCCATCGGTCTGGGGATGGGGAGCAGCGGGGCATCGGCGGCCGCAGCCGCGGTCGCGATGAACGAGCTGCTGGGGCTGGGCCTCGCTCCCGACGAGCTGATCTACTACGCTGGGAAAGGGGAAGGGGCGACATCGGGATCCCGGCACTACGACAACGTCGCGGCCTCGATTCTCGGAGGATTCGTGGTCGTGAAAGGAGGAGCTGGCGAGAGGCCGACCGCGGTCAGGTTCGACCCCCCGGGGGGCTTGGCCCTCTGCGTCGCGACGCCGGTTGTGAGCCTCCCGCGGAGGAAGACTGAGTACGCCCGCTCCTTGCTCCCTTCATCAGTCCCGCTCGAGACGCTCGTAGCGAACGTCGCGAACGCAAGCCTAATTGTCTCAGGTTTCGCCAAGAAGGATATCAAGCTGATAGGCAGGGGGATGACGGACAAGGCCGTG
>JBGPFY010000013.1:0-10034 GCA_041483615.1 Nitrososphaeria archaeon
ACCGTAGAGGGTCGGGATGCGCGTCTGGGTCCCCAGCATGGCCTCGACCGCGTTCACGCGCACCTCCACAAAGAGGTCGTTGTCGCGCCTCTTGAAGACGGGGTGCTCCGGAATGTTGATCACCACGTAGAGGTCGCCCGGAGGCGAGCCTGCCTCTCCCGCCTCACCCTCGCCCCTTAGCCTGAGGGTGTGCCCGTCGTCGACGCCTGCGGGAACCTGGATGCGAATCTTCCTCTGCCTCCTCACGCGCCCGCTCCCCCTGCACTCCTTGCACGGCGACTCGACAATGCTCCCCGTCCCCCTGCACTTGCCGCACGTTTCGACGCGGACGAACCTGGCGAAACCGGTACTCTGCACCCGCTGGAGCTGGCCCGTCCCTCCGCACTGGGTGCATTTCTTCGGCGTTGTGCCCGGGGCAGCCCCGCTGCCTCTGCAGACGCTGCAGAGCTCCGTCCTCGGTATCTCGATCTCCTTTGTCGTGTCGTTGACGGCCTCTTCGAGGCTGACCTGAAGGTGCAACGTGAGGTCGCCTCCCCGCCTCGCCCTGCCGCCCCTCGCCGCACCCGTCCCGAAGAACGCCCCGAGTATGTCCTCGAAACCTCCCCCGTAGCCGAAGCCCATGTCCCTGAAGACGTCCTGGAAGTCGGCGCCCCTGAAGATGTCCTCCTGGCCGTAGCGCTGGTAGACCCCCTCCTTGCCATACGTGTCGTACTGCTTCCGCTTCTCGTCGTCGGAGAGGACTGCGTATGCCTCCGAGATCTCCTTGAACTTCTCCTCGGCCTCGGGCGACTTGTTTCTGTCGGGGTGGAACTGGAGGGCCAGCCTACGGTAAGCGGCCTTGATGTCGTCCTTGGTCGCGCTCTTCTGGAGTCCCAAGACGTCGTAGAAGCCCCGTGCGGATGTGCTGCTCACTGCGCAGCTTCACCCCCTGGTTACTTTTTATCCTCATCGACGACCCTGTAGTCGGCGTCGGTCATAGGGCCTTCGCCTGACTGGCCTTCCCCCATCGTGGGCCCTGGGCCGCTCCCAGTAGTCTGTCCGGCGCCACCCGCGCCCACAGTCGCTTGGGCTTGCTGGTAGACCGCGGTGCCGACCTCCTGTAGGACCTTCCTTAGGGCCTCGGACTTCGCCTTCACCTCCTCCGGGTTCTTGGCCTCCATCGCCTTCCTGAGCTCCGATGCCGCCGCGGTTATCTTCTGCTCTGACTCCTTGCTGATCTTCCCCGCCAGGTCGGTCTTCGTCTTCTCCGAGGTGTAGAGGAGCGAGTCGGCGTCGTTCATCAGTTGCGCCTCCTCCATCCTCTTCTTGTCCTGCTCCGCGTATTGGTCGGCCTGCTTGACCATCTTCTCCTTCTCGTCCTTAGAGAGCTTCGTCGAGGCGGAGATCGTTATCCTCGCCTCCTTCCCGGTGCCCTTGTCGTGGGCGGTGACGTTCAGTATCCCGTTGGCGTCGATGTCGAAGGTCACCTCGATCTGCGGGACGCCCCTGGGGGCGGGCGGGATCCCTTCCAGGTTGAACATCCCCAGCGAGATGTTGTCAGGGGCCATTGCCCTCTCCCCCTGGACGACGTGAATCGTGACCGCTGTCTGCATGTCCGCGGCGGTGGTGAACGTCTGGCTCTTCTTGACCGGGATCGTGGTGTTCCTCTCTATCACCTTCGCGGTGATGTTCCCGAGGGTCTCGACCCCCAGCGAGAGCGGCGTGACGTCGAGAAGAAGGATGTCCTTGACCTCGCCTGCGAGGACAGCGCCCTGGATCGACGCCCCTATTGCCACCGCCTCCATCGGGTCGACCCCCCTCTCCGCGGGCTTGCCCATGACCTGCTCGACCTTCTGCCTCACGAGTGGCATCCTGGTCATCCCCCCGATGAGGATGACTCTGTCGATGTCCTTCGGGGTGAGTTTCGCGTCGCTTATCACACGCGTTATCGGCTCTTCTACCCTGGCGACAATCGGGCCGGACAGCTCCTCGAGCTTGGCCCTGGTCAGCGTGAAATGGAGGTTCTTCGTCCCTGTGGAGTTGCTCGCGATGAACGGGAGGTCGATGTCCGTGGAGATGAGGTTGGAGAGCTCGATCTTCGCCCGCTCCGCGGCCTCCTTCAGGCGGACCATTGCGGTCTTGTCGTTCTTGAGGTCAATCCCGCTCTTCGACCTAAAGTCGCTCGCGATGAGGTTGACGATGGCGTAGTCGATGTCTGCGCCCCCGGTCTGGGTATCCCCGCTCGTCGCGAGGACCTGGAAGACGCCGCCCCCGAACTCCATCACGGTGACGTCGTGCGTCCCTCCCCCGAAGCTGAAGACGAGGACCTTCATCTCCTTGTCAGCCTTGTTCAGCCCGTAAGCGAGGCACGCGGCGGTCGGTTCGTTGATAATCCTCACCACGTCGAGGCCGGCGATCTCCCCAGCATCCTTCGTGGCCTGCCTCTGGTTGTCGTTGAAGTGGGCGGGCACCGTAATGACGGCCTTCTTCACGGGATAGCCGAGGAACGTCTCGGTGTCCTTCTTGATCTTCTGGAGGATGAACGCGCTGATCTGCTGCGGCGTGAACTCCTTGCCGGCGATACGGACTTTGTAGTCGGTGCCCATCTTCCGCTTTATCTCGAATATCGTCCCGTCTGGGTTGGTGACGACTTGTCTCTTCGCGGGCTCGCCTACGAGGAGCTGTCCCTCGGAAGTGAAGGCGACAACGGACGGGAACATCTTCCCTGCCGCCGTGGGCCCTTCAGCGCTAGGGACGACGACTGGGCGTCCCGCTTCCATCACAGCGGCGGCCGAGTTGGTCGTGCCTAGGTCGATGCCGATTATCTTCTCCCTTGCCGGCTGGGGCGCGGCCGTCTTCCCTGCGCTGGAGCTCATGCTTTGCCCTCACCTTTGATCTCCTCGTTCCTCGCTGCCACCTGCACCTTTACCGCGCTCGGCCTCAGAACCTTTCCCTTGAACGTGTACCCCTTCCTCATCTCCTCTACGACCTTGTCTTCGGAGTTGTCCTTGCCCTGGACCTTATCGACGGCCTCGTGCGCGGATGGGTTGAACGGCTCTCCGACCGCCTTGATCCTCTGCAGCCCCTCGCTCTCAAGCGCGGAGCTGAGGTTCTTCTGGACCATCTTGACTCCTTCGAGGATGCCTTTGTCCTCGCCCTTGGCTGCCGTGGTCACCGCCAAGTCGAGGTCGTCGAGGACGGGGATGAGCTTCCGGACGAGTCCGAGGGTTGAGAACTCCTCTAGCTCGCGTATCTCCCTGTCGACCCTCTTCCTATAGTTCTCAAAGTCCGCCTGGAGGTAGCGGAGGCTCGTGAGGTACTCCTCGTTGCGCTTCCTTTCGTCCTCGAGGGTCTTCTCCAGCTTTGCAAGGTCCGCCTTGATAGCCTTAGTCTCTTGCTCCTTCACCATGCTCGAGGTTTTCAATTCGTTATCATCATCTTTCCCACCGTTCTCGGAACCGAACCCCATCTAAGTCACCCAGAATGCGACTGACCCCGCGGTGCCAGCTTTACTAAAGCATTTGAGAAAAACGCGAATAGGGTCGCCTGTGATGATGCCGTTATGAATCGTGACACTATACAACTTTATGTTGTATACCTAGATAAAGCTTGCCTCCGGTGAACAGCAGGCAGACTGCCCCGAGGAGCCCTTCATCACAAGCCTAAAGGGGTCGGGCTCCGGCGGTTAGACGTTGGAAGAGCCTGATGATTCGGCCGACTCCGAAGCGGCCGAGGACAGTCGCGCCGCCGAACGCGGGTCGATGACGGAGGGGGACTTCGAGCAGGGCTCAAGCCTCACGGAGCGCATCCGAAGGAGCGAGAGGGAGAACAGGCACCTAAGGCACGACTCCAACGAAAGGAAGACGGTGGAGGAGGTCTTCGACAGGGCGACCAATTTCGCTCTCAACGAGCTCATGGCCAGAGGGGAGCTCTCGTACCTGAACGGGGTCGTGAGGGCGGGGAAGGAGGCCCGGGTATATTGGGGCGTGACAGCCGACGGGAGTCCGAGGGCGGTCAAGATTTACCTGACAGCCTCAGCCGAATTCAAGAAGAGGATGAGATACGTCGCGGGTGACAAGCGGTTCCAGCAGTTGCCAGCGTCGGTGCGCCAGATGATCAAGCTCTGGGTCCAGAAGGAGTACAAGAACTTGAAGCTCGCAGCCGAGGCGGGGATAAGAGTCCCTGAGCCCCTCGCGTTCAACGAGAACATCATCGTGATGGAGTTCATTGGGACTCCCCCTGCCCCCGCCCCGATCTTCGCGGAGGCCGAGGTGGACGCCCTGGACTACAAGTGGACCTTGAAGATGATCCGCCAGCTCTACAAGAAGGCGGGGCTCGTCCATGCCGACCTCTCCGAATTCAACATTTTCAAACCCGCCCCGAAGGAGAGGGTGCTCTTCGACATGGGCTCCGCTGTCCTCTCGTCGCACCCCGAAGCGAAGGAGCTCCTGCTCCGTGACATCACCAACATCGTGAGGTTCTTCAAGAAGAGAGGGGTTTATCAGAAGGAGCCCGAGCAGATACTGGAGACGGTTCTAGCTTGAGCTTCGAGAAACTGCTGCGGATACCCCTCGACCGGGTCGGGGTCCTCATCGGGAAGAAGGGAGAGACCAAGGCGCGCATCGAGGAGTCTTGCGCGGTCACGCTCGCCGTCGACGGCCAGAGCGGCGAGGTCACCCTTAGGTCGACCTCCGTTGAGGCAGACCCTTTCAGGGCGGCCAACGTCGTCGAGGCCATCGCGAGGGGGTTCTCCCCGCCGCGGGCGCTCAAGCTGCTCGACCCGGATGTGGGACTCGAGATACTCGATCTCAGGGACTACGCCGGGAAGAGCGAGAACAGCCTCGAGAGGATCAAGGGCAGGATAATAGGGCTCCACGGCAAGTCGAGGAGGGTGATAGAGGAGCTGACAAAGTGCGACGTCTCGGTCTACGGGAAGACCGTGGCGATTATAGGCGAACCCACGGAGCTGAGGCTGGCCAAGGATGCGATCGAGAAGCTGGCGGCCGGAAGCCAGCACAAATCGGTCTACAACATGCTCCAGCGCGCGCGGACGAAGAGAAAGATGGAGCGCATATTGCTCTGGGAAGACCAGTCGCCAGAGATTAGGACCTGAATCAGCCACTATGGGCTCTGTTCGGCCAAAAGGGGGCGGCGGAGCGGTGAGCCACAGGCAAAGCGGCCAAAAATGAGGCGGATGGTTATTAATCCATCATGACCAACCCTTAGTCGAGCGAGAGTGTCGGCGCAGTAATTGTTCGTGAATAGTTTCAATGTAGTGGGGCGCTGGTTTATACCTCACCGGCCCTTACAGCTTTCAGTTTTGGAGAATCAGGTGACGAAAGTGGCGGGAGGTAAGCGATAGACATGGTGACCTTCTCAGAGATCAGTCCATCGGAGTTTTTCTATCGTAACAGAGACCTCGCAGGGTTTACCAACCCCGCGAGGGCGCTCTACATGGCCGTCAGGGAGCTCGTCGAGAACTCCCTCGACGCCACAGAGCTGGCGGGAGTCCTACCTGATGTCTATGTTAGGATTGTGGCCGACGGCCAATCAGGTGAGAATGCGGAGCCCAGGGCTTACAGACTCACCGTCGCCGACAACGGGCCAGGGGTGGACCCGCGCGAAGTCCCCAGGGCATTCGGGAAGGTCTTCTATGGCTCGAAGTACATCCTACGTCAGTCGAGGGGGATGTTCGGAATGGGCGGGACAATGGCGATCCTCTACGGCCAGATTACCAGCAATAGGCCCGTCAAGATAACCACATCGACCGACGGGAAGAGCAGGCACATCTTCGAGATGCTCATCGACATCGGCGAGAACAAGCCGATAATCCTCAGGAGGGACGTCGAGGAGGCGAACGGGAAGACCGGGACTCGAGTCGACATGATCCTCGAGGGTGACTTCACCCGTTCCGCGCAGAAGATCGGTGAGTACTTCAAGCAGACCGCGCTCGTGGGAAGCTATGTCAACCTGACTTTTGCGGACCCAATAGGTAGAATCACCACCTACGAGCGAGCGACAGAGTCGATGCCACAGCCTCCTACGGAGACCCTGCCTCATCCGCACGGTATCGACGTGGAGGCGTTGAAGCGGATGATCAAGATAACAGAGGAAAAGACCATGCAGAAGTTCATGGGCAACAAACACTTCCACCGCGTGGGCGAGACAAACGCGAGGAATTTCCTTGTGTTCGCCGGGATTGACCCCAAGATGTCGCCAGAGAAGCTCACGAATGAGCAAGTGGTCACAGTGGTCGATGCCCTTCAGCGGTTCCCGGACTTCCTGCCGCCGGACTCGTCGTGTCTCTCGCCGGTGGGGGAGCAAATCCTCGGGACTGGTATACTCAAGGAGCTGGAGCCCGAGTTCCAGACCGTGGCGGTGAGACCGGCTTCATCGTATTCCGGCTTCCCCTTCCTTGTGGAGGTCGGCCTGGCATACGGAGGGAAAGTTCTCGAGCCAGGGAGGAAGCTGCTCAGGTTTGCCAACCGCATACCCCTGCTCTACGACGAGAGCAGCGACGTCTCGTTCAAGGTCCTCAACGAGGAGATCGACTGGAGGAGGTATCACGTGCCCGACGAGGCACCGGTCGCGGTCATAACGCACATCTGCTCGACGAAGGTCCCCTATAAGACGGTCGGGAAGGAGTACATCGCCGACAGGCCCGAGATAGAGGCGGAGATCAGGAACGCAGTCCGCGAGGCGCTCAGAAGGCTGAGCCTCTACCTCTCGAAGAAGGGGAGTATGGAAGCGGTCCAGAGGAAGATGAACATCTACGGCAAGTACCTCCCGCTGATCGCGAAGTTCTCGCAGGAGCTTGCCGGAGAGATGCGCCCTCCCAAGTACAAACAGCTGATCAGGGAGGAGCAGGAGACGGCTGATGCGGAGGAGCGCGCGGCGCAAGAGGTCACCGTCGAGGTCGGAGGCAAGGAGGGAGTGAGAGATCAACATGAGCAAGCAAAAATCGAAGACTACAGCTGAAGCCAGGAAGGACAAGGTGGAGAAGGTCCTAAACGACCTCGGGCACCAAGTGTATGACGACCTGGACAACTCGAGGTTCCCCTCCGTCACGTTCGCGAGCAGGTCGGTCAGCAACATCGTCTACGACAAGAAGCTCCAGCAGTTCATCCTCGGCTCCTCGTCCGTCAAGAGGTCGGCCGGGAACATCAAGCACATCAGGCCGTTCACACAGTTGCTCTGGCTCGCCTACTTCGCGAGGAAGCTCGTCGACGAGAAGAAGACCTCGACCCTCAGAGATGTCTACTACTCCGCCCAGGCCTTCGACGTCGAGTTCATGGACCAGGCCGAGTCGGATGAGCTCATCACCGACCTGGAGGTGCTCCTGGGCTCGGCGAGGGAGGAGTTCAACGTCTTCCCTGAGGAGAGGAGCGCCATCTTCGGGAACCTGACGGTCGAGTACACGGTGCCCGGATACGAGGGGAAGAAGCTCGACCTCTCGTCCCACCCGGACGGGATGATGATTGGGCCGGCGCTAACGACCGCAGAGTTCAGAGACACCGATGCGGAGATGGTGCTCGCCATCGAGAAGGGCGGCCTCTTCACGAGGTTCATCGAGGAGAAGGTCCACGAGAAATACAAGGCGATACTGATCAACTGCGCGGGGCAACCCCCCCGCTCGACAAGGTATCTCTTGAGGAGGCTCCACCAGGAGCTGAAGCTCCCGATCGGGATTCTCTGCGACGCAGACCCCTGGGGGGCGCACATCGCGATGGTGATCAAGAGCGGCTCGGCCAACGCGGCTCACCTGAGAGACCTCACGACGCCATCAGGGGTATGGCTCGGCGTCTGGGCTTCGGACATTGTAAAGTACAAGCTCCCCTCAGATCCGCTCACCGAGATAGACATCAAGCGCATCTACGAGCTGAAGGCGGACCCACGATACAAGGATAAGATGTGGCACGACGAGCTCGACACATTCCTGAAGATCAAGAAGAAGAGCGAACAGGAGGCGTTCTCGCGATATGGGCTGAGCTACATAGTCGACACGTACCTGCCTGAGAAGCTGGAGCTCCTCAAGAGCAACTGAGACCGCGGCCACATGCGCCGGTCTGGACGCGTCGGGTGCATAGCTTATTTACTCCCGGTCTGCGGTGGGCAGAAGAAGCGAAGATGACCTCAATCAACGCTCCCGACTCGAGGGTCAACGTCTTGATAAGGCTCGTCGGCATTGTTTTCTTCGTCCTCGGGGTGAGCATAACATACCTCACGTATCAAGAAGTGGCGGCAGCGACCCTAGTCCCCTCGCTCGTCCCTGTGCTGTACCTTTGCTCCAGCATGCTAATCGTTGGGGGCTTCGTGGCCCTCATCGCAAAGTACAAGGAAAGCGGAAAGACAAAGGCGTAAGGTAGCCGGACAGTCCGGATCCTGAGAAGCGTTTCAGTGGGTCAGCGCGGGCGCCGTCAGCTCGCTACGGTCAAGGCGCCCTGAGCCGATGTCAAACACGTCCTCTACGGAGCTCACGACAATCCTGCCGTCTCCCCAGGACCTGGTCGAACCGCTCTGTTGGATTGACTCCACCACCTTCCTCACTCCGACGTCATCGACGACCACAGTGAGCAGCAGGTGGTGGATGTTCTCAAGGGGGTACGACCACGTTCCCCTGCCTGCGCGCCGCTCTTCGACAACGGTGAGTCCGGGCACGCCGATCTTCTTCAGCGCGAAATCGACTTCAGGGAACCTTTCTTTTCGAACCTCGGCTTCGACCTTTTTCAATTGGCTGATGGATAGCTTACCAGCTGGCATTATATATAAACATGACGGATGGATGACGTTCAATTGTCCATAGCCACCCATGGCGTGCGGTCGTTTGTAAGTCGAGCTTGGGCGACGAGGCTTTCGGCAGAGATGCAGGCGGGGCGAGCTCAGGTCTGCGCCTTGGCAGTGCCGTTTACAGGGCCTTCATCCGGTTGTTCTTGGGGAGGTGCTCAACCTCGGCGAGCTTCAACTCCTCCATGACCGGCGGGACATACATCGCGAAGCGCCCTCTCAGACCCTTCTTCAGGCCATACCAACCGCCGACCGGGTTCTTGGGCGAGCGTCCCCAAGCCTCTACCGTCCCCTCAGCGGTCGCCTTCTGCTCGTCGGCGCTGCCTAGGGGCATCCAGTCCCCGCGAGACTTTAGCATCGCGTGAAGGTCGTTGATGCAACGCAAGTCGTAGCGGAGCTGGGTCTTCCCCACCTGGACTACGAGCGCGGGAGGGGTCGAGGACTCGTCGCGATAGGCCGTGAACTCCGATGTCCCAGGCGGCGTCTTGAGCGCCCAAGGCTGGTCTTTGGTACCTTTTCCCTTTGGCAACTCGAATGACTTCCGGGTCACCTGATATAAGCGGTTCGGAAGGAAATTGACCCTCAGGTGTTAATTTTGGGAGGCAAACGCGCCTGGGCGACAATGAGGGCGCCCAAGGGCCTCGTAGCAGCGCGGCGGATTCGGCCGGTCTCAGGCCGGCGATCTCACTCTCATTTGCACGCTTAAATCCGGTGGCCAGATTCGTCGATGCGATGTTCCTCGACAAGATCCATGATTCGCCCGCGTTCGAGATATTCAATTTGGCGTCGCGGAAGCAGGCCGCGGGCGAGAAGGTCATCTCCCTCGCGATCGGCGAGCCATCCTTCGACACCCCGCCCCCAATAGTCAAGGCCGCGTACGAGAGCATGAAGAGCGGCCTGGGGGGGCACTACACCTCCTCGTGGGGGAGCAAGGACCTCAGGGAGGCCATAGTGGAGAAGGTACGCCGGAAGAACCGGGTCAACGCGAGGTTGGAAAACGTCATCTTCATGACCACGAAGCTCGCGATATTTGCGTCCCTCCTGTCGGTCTCGAAGAGCAATTTCGAGGCCCTGGTGCCTGACCCGGGTTACTACTACTCCGAGCCGGTTCTCCTCTCTGGAGGCAGGCCCGTGAGGTACAGGCTCGCGAACGATTTCTACCTTGACATCGACGAAATCGAGTCGAAGATAACGTCCAAGACCCGGGTAATAATCGTCAACACTCCGTCCAACCCAGCAGGCAAGGTCCTCGACCGCAAAGAGCTCCGAGG
>JBGPFY010000014.1:0-9991 GCA_041483615.1 Nitrososphaeria archaeon
ATCAAGTACGAGCCGAACGCCAGCAGCGCGATCCCGTGGCCCACGTCCGCGAACATCACGCCAAAGAAGAACGGGAAGACGAACGCGAGGAATGGGGTCGGGTCGACCTCGCCGTACCTGGGGAGGCCGCGCTGGAGGGTGAGGCTCTCGAAGACCGAGACCATTCGGGGGTTTACGAGGAGGGTCGGGACGTAGGGCGCGTCCCTTCCCTGGATACTGACCGGCTCGACGGAGACGACGTAACTTCCCATGGAGTCCTTGAGCGATTGCAGCGAGCTGGTCGGGACGAACCCCTCGAACGCTATTTTCCCGCCGTCCGAGGGATATACCAAGATCCTCTGGAGGTCGTTGAACACCATGAGGGATGCCTCCTGGATGGCGAGTAAGACCTGCGTCACGCCCCACCGGTCCTTCTCCTCGGTGAAGAGCGAGAGGTTCCTGTCGATTATTTCCAGGTATTCATCCAGGACCCTCACCAGCTCCTCTACGTCGTGCGCCTCGAACTTTTCGACCTCCTTTCTCTCCACGGCGGTCTTCAATGCTCCCTTCCCGAGCAGCTCGCTGGCCTGCGAGTATACGTCGTGAGCCTTCGAGCCCAGGATCAGCAACCCGATGTCCTGCACCATCCCTTCCTTCCGTGTGGGGTGGAACGCGCTGAACTGGATTACCTTCGCGAGCAGCGCGCCGACCTCCTCCCTCGGCGCTCCCAGCCTGACCCTGACGAGACGGGCTACGGCCAATTTGGACCGCCTTCCGGGCTCTCCTCAGCGTATCACGAGGACGGCGCATCCGGCGTATTGGACTAGGCCTGACGCCACGCTCCCCATCAGGATCCTCCTAGAGGGCGTCGTCCCGCGGGACCCGCTCACGACAAGGTCAGCCTTCGTCGTCTCTGCGTAGCCGATGATGGCCTCTACGATGGAATAGGCCCCCACTATGACCTCAGTCTTCACACCTATTCCGTTCCTCGCCGCTATCTCCTCAACCTCTCTCATCCACCTCTTCGCGTTCTTTCTCGCGCCTGCGTAGTTGTCCGCGGGCTCTCCCTGGACCTCGAATGGGATGACTGGGACGACGTGAAGGGCGAGAAGCTCTGCTCCATCTTGTCGGGCAATCCGTGCCGCGTGCTCTGCTGCCCTGAGGGAGACCTCCGAGCCGTCGACGGCGACGATGACCCGGGTGAAACCCTTCTTCTTGGTCGCCGGCGAGGAGGACAAGGTCGCTATCTCTTCCCCCTCTCGTCCATATTGAGCTCGCTCATGGTCATTCTCGGCGCTCTCACCTGCGGACGTGCGTCTGATTGTATGGCCCTTTCGTGTCTGGTCAAGGGAATCCTCACCGTCGAGACCACCCCCCGCGCATATATTGAGCTTCGCTGCGACATCCGCGAAGGCTCCGCACTTACCATCGAGGAAAGGCTCACTCCCTGAGACAACCGAGAATGGATGATTGTTAGGTCATGATGTCGCCTTCGTGATATATACTGCCGCCGCTGTCTCGCCAGCATGTCTATTGTTACTGAAACTCATACAACATCAGAAGAGCAGAGAATAGCAGAAACGCCAGGAGAAGAGAGAATAACAGAATCGAAGCTTGGCGTTCTTGTAGTCGACGGAAAAGTTGAGAGGTTGACTGGAGCCGGGAAGTTCGTCGTTGCTCCGGTCCGAGAGGATGCTGCTGTGGACGTGGGCGACCAGGTGATGATCGTGGTTGTGGACAAGCTCCAGCCTGGGGTCTATCTCCAGACCTTGAAAGAGCGGGTCACTTCGCCCTTCCGTAGCAACTGGGCGATCGTCGTAAGGGGCAACAGGTACGTGGATAAGTGCAATGTCACCTATGACGGTAAGAAACTCAGCGCGCTGGACGCATCCGGAGTGGCAAGGCACGCACTCCATCTGCCGCGCGACGGGCTGCTCAGCTTCCGCATCCCGGAGGCTGTTGACGTGGAAAACGAGTCAATGGTAGAGGTGAGAGATGGAGAGATGCCCATATTGGTCGATAGGTTCGGGTCGCTCGCTGCCATGCCAGTGAAGGAACCGTATCCGACCGTCACGGTCTCGGGCAGGTTCACGCCCCTGAACAAGACGGACATCTATCCAGCGAGCGTCGAGTTCACGAATGCAGCCACTGGCCAGGTGTTCTTGGCTGTAGCCACCAACGGCGAATACTCGATCCAACTGCCGAACCGCGAATCATACCGGGCAAACGTGTCCTGGAACATGATACCCGAGAACAAGACTGGCAACGCGCAGGCTGGAACGCTGGCTCTCAACGCAGAGGACCACTCGTACGGCTACGACGCCAACTGGTAGAGCCGCTCCGAACGGACGATACCGGGTCGTTCCCAACGCAATCGTTGGGGCGACCAAGCGGTTTTTCCTGTAGTCTCGCGTTCTAAGCTAATGTGGCGCGACTTTGCTTGAGGACTTTGCCGGTGCGGGCACGACCCCTTAGAAGTGACCCACGATCCCGCAGTCCGCGACCCTGCCAAAGTCCATCGGTTCTTTTGCTAGAAGACCCAACTACCTGTGGGATTCCTAATATTTGAGAACTGGATTTGCAATTCTTTGCCATTAAATAGCGAGAAAGGGGCTTTCGAGGCCGAAGGCAATAGAGTTGAGAGGTCACGCCCCTTCGTAGGAGTGGCCCAAGCGGCCGGGGACGTGGAGCGCTTCCGTCCGGGCCCAAGTCCGCCTTATGCTTCCTAGTCCTGATAATGCTCGTGGCATCGTCGCCCGCAAGCCAGGCGCTGGCCGGGGTCGTCCTCTCCCCTCACTCGTCGACGCCCGGGCAGGGCCTCGAGCGCCCCTTCTTTCCCAGGACATACCATTCGAACTCCGTCGGTCCAGCGGGCGCAGCACAGCCGAATCCAGAGGCCGTCAACCCCCTGGCCGCGTACAAGACGGAGCCGGCCCCCATGGGGATCGCGGACTTTGGCATAGGCCCCTCGGGCGCCTACCAGTACTCGTCGAACTCAAGCCTTGGAGCCGTCTACATCTCCTCGCTCTCGACGAGCAACGCCACCGGAGGGACCCAGGCCAGCCTCCAGCTCAACGTGAACCTCCACTTTACAGCCGACAACAAGCAGTACGTCTACTGGGTCCAAGACGTCGCGGTCCTCGACACGCGGACGAACCTCATCTATTTCATGAACAACGTCTGGAATTCGTCGGTAAGGGACGGGTCGATGGTGTCCGCGGGAATCTCGGGGAACGGGGCGGTCAGGCAGTCCCATGGGGTCGGCTACTACGTCGCGGTGGCGAAAATCTCTGCCGCAGGAAACGATGTCAACCTGAAGTATCCATCTCAGATTTATTTCCGGGTGAACTCCTCGTTCAGCGCATCCCGACAACCGCAGGTTACCTTCGAGTACAGCGACGGCTACGGATGGGTGACATTCGACAAGGTGACCTTCACTTCTGTCACGAAGGTCACGTCGCTTCCAGGGTTCGTGGTCAGCGGGTTCGGCTACAATCCCAGCAACTTCGACAATGCAGAGATGGTAATCGGAGGGCCCCACAGCGGCGCCTCCACGTCCGACGTGTCGTCGGACATCCGATTCCAGCTCGAGTACTGGAACGGCCACAATTATCAGATGATCCAGAACGCATACAACTTCGGGGCGGACACCGCGGAGACGATTAGCAATGTCCAGGCGAAGTATTACTACTACCCGAACACGGGAGAGATAATCTCCGACCTCTTCCAGGGGACGGGGTCGCCCGAGAAGCTCTACGACCTGACCAGGGTCGGGATAGCCGACGTGAAGCTGGGGCTTCAATCGGGGGTGCTATACGTCCGGAACTCGAGCGCGCCCGCGACCGCCACCCAGGCCCAGCATCCTTTCGTGAACGGCGAGGTCATCCTCGTCCTCTATCCGGGGAACTACTCGCTGCAGGCCTACGACCGTGTCGGGGGCACGCTGTACAAGGCAGGTAGCACTACCCTCTCCGGAGGGCAATCGGCGCAGCCCCTGCTGGGCCTGATCGGCATCAAGTTGGGCTATCTCGTGAAAGGTGGAGGGTCGGGATATCAACCGCCTTCGGTCACGTACGTTTACGGCGGACAGAAGATGACGGCCCCGGTCGGCACCGATCCTTCTCTGTTTCTCATGGACGAGGGCGCGTCCTGGTCCATCCCTACCTCCTTAGCAGGGTCGTCTCCTAACGAGCGATGGCTCGCGCCCCTCGGAGGAGGGGTCGCGAGTTCTTCGCAGTCGATGAACGTCACATACTACCACCAGTTCTTCGTCCCGGTGTCGTACGGCGTGGTCGGGGGAGGCTCACCTTCTCCGCCCGTCTTCTCATATTCCTCGGCAGGGACCGCAAGCTCTCTCACTCTCAGTGCGTCGCCGCAGAGCGTCTGGATGGACGATGGCGTGGGATACACTGTCACAAGCGCCCTCGGCGGGTCAGATTCTCGCGAGAGGTGGTCGCCTGCCGGTCTCGGCGGGGCGGGCATCGCGGCCATCAACGGCGCCTCCCCGTTGACCATCTCCTATCGCCATCAATTCTACCTCGCGGCTGCTCCGCCCGCCGGCTCGTCTTCCGACTGGTTTGATGCAGGGTCGACTGCAACCCTCAGCACGCAAGCCGTCTTTGGCAGGGGCCAGGACACGGGTCAGAGGATCGTCTCCTACTCCGTCGACAACGGGCAGTCCGTTGCGGTAACAACGGCCGCGGGGACCGTGAGCGCTTCCGTCCTGATGGACTCGCCGCACACCGTCGCCTTCAACTCCGTGAGCCAGTATAGGCTGACCGTCGTGGGAGGGTCCGGGGTGACCCTCTCTTCGGCTTCGCCGACGTCGGACGACTTCTTCGATGCCGGCTCCTCCATCTCTGTAAGCACGCAATATAGTTGGGCAGGCCCGCAATGGGAGCAGCAAAGGCTGAACCTCCTCACCTACTCGGTCGACGGAAGCACGACCAACGTCCTAAGGTCCGGGTCTGGGGTATTCACCACTCCGCAGTTCAAGCTTGACGGTCCGAAGAGCGTGGCGTTCAACCCCGTGACCCAGTACCTCGTTTCATTCACATTCACCGGGGCTTCGACAGCAGGCACATTCTCGCCCTCGGTCTTCAGGGTGGCGACCCAGAGCCTCGGAGACCAGAGCGTCGTGAACGGCTCCGTCTGGCTCGACGAGGGTTCGAGTGTTTCGATATCGTCGCTCCAGTGGGAGGGCAGCGACGTCAAGCCCGACAGCTTCACGCTCGTGGTCAACGGACCGGAGAACCCTATGGTGCACGCGAGAGTCTACGACTTGCGCCTGAAGGTCGCCGACCCGCTGGGCCTTCCAATTTCAGGGGCCGATGCGAAGATAACCCTGGCGAACGGCACAAGCCTAGCAAGGTTGACCTCAGGGGACGGCATGATCAGCATCCCGATGATCCCGTTGGGGACTTTCGACGCCACGGTCTCGAGCCTCGGCCAGTCGGTCAAGGCTGCCGGCGACGCCGCGGCGGAGCCCACGACGAGCGTCCAGCTGACGCTGAGCTACCCTGTGGTCGGGCTCGCGTTGGGAGCGTTGGCGCTGGCCTCGATCGCCCTGGTCCTGTTGCGCCGGCGGGCTGGAAAGCCGCTAGCCTCGTCGTAGGATCTTCGTCAGCTTGGGCAGGACCTGGTAAAGGTCTCCCACGATCCCGTAGTCAGAGAACTGGAAGATCGGCGCCTGCCCGTCATTGTTGATTGCCACGATCACCTTGGAGTCCTTGATGCCGGCGATGTGCTGGAGCTGGCCCGATATCCCCACCGCGACGTAGAGCTGCGGATGCACGTAGGCCCCGGTCAGCCCGATGTGCGCCTCCTCCCCCAGCCAACCGAGGTCCGAGGAGAGCGGACGGGAGCACCCGAGGGCCGCCCCGAGCGCGGTCGCGAGCTCCTGCGCGAGGGCGAGGTCCTCCTTCTTCGCAAAGCCCCTCCCTGCGGAGACGATCTTGCGCGCGGACTTGATGCCCGCATCCAATCGTTGGCTCTGCGTCGTCTTCACCAGCGAGACCTTCGGCTCTCCCGCGGTCACGTTCACGGTCTCCGCATGCCTCGGCGTCGAATCATCCGCCTTGTAGGCCCCCGCCTGCACCATCGCGACGCACGGCAGTTTGGCCGCGACCGTTGCCAGGAACTTCCCCCCATAGGCATCCCTCTCGAGGACGAGCCGCTCCCCCTCGACCCGCAGCCTCTTCCCCTTGCCGAGCGAGCCTACCCTGAGCCTCGCCGCCACCTTCGCGGCGACCAAGGTCCCGAACCTCGTCTCCCCCACCAGCAACGCCCGGAAGCCCTGCGCCTTTGCCACCTCCACGATGGCCGTCGCCGCGGAATCGGCGTCTTCCTCCAGCGCCCTCTCTCCCTTGACAAGGACGACCTTCCCCGCGGAGCGCAGCCCGGCGCTCACCTCATCGAGCTCCACCACCGTGGATTCAGTCTGGAGCATCTTCGCGACCTCTGCCCCCGCCGCCGCCACCTCCCCCGCTACGTCGGCGCGCTCGGAATACGAGAGGACTCCCGCGGTCACAGGACGCCCTCCTGCTTCAGAGCTTCGACCAGCTTCTTGGCAGCCTCCTCAGGAGACCCGTCGAGGAGCACCCTCTTTCTGTTGGCGGCCTGCACGGTGACGTCGACGACCTCCATCCCTGTCTCAGGATAGTCCGGCCCCTTGAGGGAGGCGAGGGGGACCTCCTCGATGGACTTCTTACCTGCGACCATGACCTGCAAGAGAGTCGGGTAACGCGGCACGTTCGCCTCGCTCACGACGGACACGACCGCGGGTAGCTTGGCATCCAAGACCTTGACCCCTCCGTCGAACCCCTGCTCGCACCTGACCTTCCCCTCGTCAATCTCGACCTTCCTGGCGTAGGCGAGGAACGGCAAGTCGAGGAACTCGGCCACCATCGCCCCTACCTGACCCTGGTAGGTATCGGAGGCGCCCTCGGAGCAGAGCACGAGGTCGACCTCCCTGATCTTTTTGATGGCCTGCGCGAGGCAGTAGGCGGTGCCGAGAGAGTCTGGCGCCGCTGCCGCGTCGGTGAGGACGTGGACGGCCCTGGTCCCGCCCATCGCCAAGGCTTCCTTGATCGCCTTCTTCGACTCCGCGCCCCCGAGCGTCACCACGGTGACGGTCCCGCCGTTTGCTTCCTTCTGCTTTACCGCCTCCTCGACTCCGTTCGCGTCGAAGCTGCTCATCTTCGTAGCGGCCCCCTTGAGCACGGGGTGCCCCGACGGGTCGGCACGCAGCTCGGCCTCGTCGACGGCGCTCTTGACGAGGACGACGATGTTCAAGTCTCGAGCTCCAGCTCGTTGGACGCGATCAGGAGCCGCAGCACCTCGGAGGCTCCCTCGCCTATCGTGAGCAGCCGCGCGTCCCTCCAGTGCCTGTGGACGTCGTCGCTCGTGTATCCGTAGCCCCCTAGGAGCTGGATTGAGGCGTCGCAAGTCCTTGCCGCCGTCTCGGTCGCGAGGACCTTCCCCTGGGCGGCCTCCGAGGAGAAGGGCTTCCCGGCCTCCTTGAGCCTTGCGGCGTGCATGCAGAGGAGGCGCGCGGCGCTCGTCTCGATGGCGGCGTTCGCGACCTTCTCCCTGGTGAGCTGGAGGTCGGAGAGCTTCTTCCCGAAGAGCTCCCTGCCCTTCGCGTAGGCGAGAGCCTTAGTGTAGGCGGCCCGCGAGATGCCGATGCATATCATCCCCATGACGATGCGGCTCGAGTCGAGGAGCTGCTTCGCGAGCTCGAAGCCGGCCCCCTCCTTCCCCAGCAGCGAGTCCTGGGTGACCCGGCACTTTGCGAGCCTGACCTCCGCGGTGTGCGAACCTCGCATCCCCAGCTTCTCCTTCAGCTCCTTCCCGACCTTCAGCCCCGGGTTGGTGCCGTCGACGAGGAACGCGCCGTGCCCGTCGCCCGTCGAGGCGAAGACGAGGTACACGTCGGCCTCGCCTGCGTTCGTGATGAACATCTTCGAGCCGTCGATGAGGTATTGCTTGCCGTCTCTCAAGGCGACGGTGCGCATCGAGCGCGCGTCGGAGCCCGAGGCGGGCTCTGTGAGGGCGAACGCTGCGAGTTTCTTCCCTGACAGCAGCGCCGGGAGGAGGCGGCTCTTCTGCTCGGCCGACCCGAACCGCGCGACGGCCTCAGTGACTGTGTTGTGAATCCCCAGGCTCATCGCCGTGCTGGCGTCGGCGGCTCCCGCGAGCTCCATCGCCAGGGCGTAGACCCCGAAGGGGAGTCCCATCCCCCCGAGCTCGACAGGGTACGGCAGCTTGCACACCCCCTGTTCGAAGAGGATCCGGCGGGGCCTCTCGATCCCACCCTTCCCCTGGTCGAGTGCGAGCGAGAGAGGCGACACCTTCTCCTCGAGGACGACCGACAGGCTGCGGAGGAGGGCGCCGTAAACCGCGGCCGCCTCTGCCCCATATAGTGAACCCAGGACGCGCTCCTGCTCGGCGCCGAAAAGCTTCAAGATAAGTCCTATATCGGTCTAAAGTCTAAAAGAGTATCCTTAGCTGGACTTTTCCAGAAGCCAGCACAGCACAGGCCAACATCACGGGCAATCACCAAATACACATCCTCACGACTAAGGCACACACGAGGAGCGAAGACTGGCCCAGAGCGCATGCAAGCCGCCACCGAAACACTCGCCATCGAGCAAGACACAGCCCTGAGACTCTACTATGCCGAGGTAAGCCAAAAGACGCGGGAACAACGGAATCCTAAGCGACCAGACTTTCCAAAGCACCCACATGGCCGTGGAACGTTTCTTGGCCTACACAGAGATGCAATTAACGAACCACGCCACGCAAGGCATCATCACATACAAGCGGAACAACCCGCAGTCCACAGACATCGACCTAGCTGTCAAAGCATTCTCACTAGAGAATCGCAAAATCTTACAGGCGAACATGGCAATCCGCGTCCTCGGCATCTTCACCACCAATTTCCAGCTCCGGTATTCATAAATAGTCAATGAGAGTAGAAGACGGTCATGATGGGACTAATGGAGCTCATAATGCTGCTCATGCGTCTCCTCGGAATGTAGGACAACTTATCTAGCTTCCGCGGATTCGCCTGACCGAAGGCCGTTTGACTGTGTTTGGTGAACCGGTTTTGAATATTTTTCGGGCTCGCAAATTTCCTTAATCGATTCTTAAACGGCGTCATGAATGCGGTCATCGCCCTAGAGGCGAAGGTCTCTCTGGTCTTGGTGTTGCCGGGATCGGCTTCGACCGCTCATTTAACTTTCTTTGCGGCTCTGAGGGCCCGCGCCGTTGTCCATGGAGTGCCAGAGGTAGAGGGAGGCCACGGTGCAGTATGGATGCCACTTCTCCGCGAGCTTCTCGATGTCTGCCTTCCTCGGCAGCTCGCTGAGGCCGTAGACACGTTGCACGCTCGTCCTGATGCCATGGTCGTCGACGGGGAGGACGTTCGGCCTCCCGAGCGTGAAGATGAGGAACATGTGGGCAGTCCACGGCCCGATGCCCTTGACCTCGTCGAGGACCTCGATTATCTCCTCGTCCGGGAGCGACCCTAGCGCCTCAAGGTCGAGCCGCCCCTCTACTACGCGCGCAGAGAGGTCCTTCAGGTACGTCAGCTTCTGGGGCGAGACGCCGGCGGCACGGAGCTTCCTCGCGTCGATGCGGTGGACCCTCTTGGCCTCCAGCTCCCCGTCGGGGAAGAGCGCCCTGACCTTCTTGATTATCGCGGATGCGGCCGAGCCGGCCAGCTGCTGAGAGAGGATTGACTCCACGAGGGATTCGAAAGGCTCGCCCTCCGGCTTGAACTCGATGACTCCGCGGGAGTCGAGGATGGGCCTCAGTTTGGGGTCGCTCTTCCTGACGTGCGCGAAGCCGGCCTTGAAGGAGCGGGCGTCGGCGAGCGACTTTTCCTTGCGCTTCGCGCTGGCCATGCTCGCTAGGCCCGTCCCTTTCTCTTCGAGCCCTCGTCCCATATCTCGTCGATCGCGGCCCTCGTGGACTTTGCGAAAGCGGGGTTCCTGACCCAGAGCGCGAC
>JBGPFY010000015.1:0-9759 GCA_041483615.1 Nitrososphaeria archaeon
ATTGAAATGCTGTTCGAGAGAGACCTGAATCTCGCGGTCGCGCAAGCGGTTCAGCTGGACGACTTCAACCTTCGTCTTCCCCAGGGTTCTCTTCGTGAGGAACCCGAGTTCGATGAAATCCGCCACGTCCCCTGCGACTTCGGTTCCCGTCCGGCCAATCCGTAATGCAACCCCCGTTACTGTGTCGACAAGGCCAGGATTGCGATGAAAGAGCGTGAGCAAATCCGTCTTTACTTCCGATGAGAGAAGCCGCTGAAGGAGGATTTCGTTTTCCGAACTCATCTTGCGACCACCTGATACTGCTTTTGCCTCTCCGAGAACAGTTCCCTTGCTCTCCCGACGCGCTCTTCGAATGACCCAGGCTCGTCAGCGTGAACCAAGAACAGACCCATCTTGTTCCAAAGCTGCTTCACTATCGCAATCTCGATCATGGGGCTGGCTGCAAGAAGGATTGCGCGCAAGTTCCTGGCAAAGTCGGCTGGTCGTTCGGCACAATCAGGAAATTTGAGGTGGAAGAAGAGTGCCTGACCGGGTTTCTCCCCAACAATCCCTTGAATCGTTTCCTGTATCGACTCCTTGAAGATTTCGATGAAGCGTCCGTCATCATTCTTACTGGGCGTCAAGAGTCACCGGGTGTTCTAAGAGAAGAGACAGCGTCATCTCGAAACGAGGGGGAGCCAATTATGATTCCAAAGTCGTTCCAATGCTGATTTGTTTTCGCCAGAGTTCCGGGTTGAATCAACTAATATATCCACATCATCCGACAAATTAGGCAAATTCGGCAACCGATATTTACAGGTTATGAATCAGAGGCCCACTAACTACTCGAACTCTGGCTTTCTCTTTGTCGTTGGGTTCCGCACTGAGACCTTCAGGTCAATTCCAAGACCGATGCATCCCCTTCTGCTCCTTTCAGCGTGACACAGAATGGTATCGCGACAAATGTACCAAAAGTATGGCCTCCCCATCGAAGCCTTGGAGGCCAAGAACGGCAGGAGGCTCGAGGACGGGCTCTGCCGTGGCAACTCTGAGGCGCGGTCGACACCACGCTGGCTGTGGCTGCGCCGTGGGTGAGCAGGGCGAAGAAGTCCACATCCAGCCGATCACGGGAACCTAGAGAAGCAACTCGCGCTCTGGCTCAGAGAACGCTTCGAAGAGGCCTAATTAGACGTGATTCCGTTCATCGACTATCTTGACGTTTGAAATCAAGTGCGCCGACTGCAACTGCTCGCCCTCAGAGTGTCGCAGAAGCCCATCCGCGCGGGATTGTCCAAACTGGAGGCTGGGGGAATGCTGTTGCCGGGGGCCAATTATGGAGAATCAAAACCGTGTGCGGCGAGTTAGCAGGCAAACGATTAAGGGGGTAAACATTGAAACTTGAAGATTGGACTGGTGATTTCAACAAACGACCCTGAGCTCGCATGGAACGCTTTCAGGTATGGGGTGAAGGCCATCGAGAACAAGCATTCGGTGAAGGTATTCCTGCTCGGAAAGGGCGTTGAGTGTGAGGAAATAAACGATGACAAGTTCGACGTCAAGCACATGATGAACGAGTTTGTGGACAAGGGAGGGACAATCCTTGCTTGTGGCACCTGCCTGAAAATCAGGAAGAAAGGAGCTACCGAACTCTGCCCAATTTCGACCATGCAGGATATGGTAGACCTGACGGTGGACTCGGATAGAGTTCTCACGTTCGGCTGAGGTTGGGCGAACATTCAAGCGTTGGAGGACGAAACAAAACGTTTTCCAGCGCGGCAGATTCTCCTGAGGACCTCAAATTCCAGTGCATGAGTGCCCTTGCTGAATTGCTCGTCTGCGTCCCCAACGCTGTTCGTGACGTGTGCCACGACACCGACTGGAAACCGGCGCGCCACCGAGAAGGCGAACAAGGAGGCGGCTTGCATCTCGACTGCCAGCACTCCCGCCCTGGCGTGGCTGGCCAACTGCTCCCTCGTTTCGCGATAGGGTGCGTCAGTGGTCCATACGGGTCCCGACAACACAGGAAGGGACTGGCTGCGGAGCTCTGATTCAAGAAAACCCGCCACCTCGGGTGGCGCGTCTACCGCTTGGGCCGGTGGCAAATAGTGGTAGGAAGTCCCTTCATCTCGAATAGCGCTCGTAACTGCGACTAGGCCTGGCACTGGCATCACGGAAGATATGCGCCCAGCCGAGGTCAGTCCCAGCACTACGCGAGCGCCAGAGATCGCCATCTGTTCCGCGACCAGGACCGCGTAAGGTCCGCCAATGGTGCGCGGAACTATCCCGAAGGTGAAGCCGTCCACCTCGAGCGAGAACATGGTCGTGTGAAAGCATGCCCATGACTTCCAGGGGTGCGCGACACCAGTTGAAACTAACCAATCGGTCAGGTCACCGTCTAATTCAAGGACGCATACCTGCGGAATTGGTTCCCGCGAAAGGTGTCTCGCCGCACGAACGGCCTCCGTTAGAGCTTCGGGAGAGAAAGCGGTCGGCTCGTCCAGGGCATGTTCGAAGAGTGGAAGACCTCCTTTCATGGACTGTCGCCGATAGCGAGATGCTGTAAGTCTTTTGCGCTAGATTCCGGAGGAGGTTGAAGACTCGTGTACTTCAGGTACGAGGGAGCGGGTCGGCCACCACGCCGGCTCCGGCGGCCGCGGACTAGCAGGACGAGGAAGTCCACATCCAGCCGATCACAGGGACCTAAAGAGTCAACTCGCGAGTCGGCTCAGGGTTGGGGCCAGGTTCGGGCAGGAAGGGACTTGAACCCTCAGCCCGGTCTCTCCCGGCTATTTTCTGCTGATGATCTCGGCGAGATTAGGCCATACCGGTGGGATTTGAGCTGAGCTCATAGCGAGGGTTCTTCCTGCCTATGACTTCGACGACCTCGCTCCAAATTACGTCAGTAACCCCCTTGATAGTTTTCACTTCTTCGATCAGATTGAGCAGCTCTCCACTGCTTCGGACGAACACGTCTACCCTCAAGTCGATCGTATACTGTCCGATAGTTCTTGCTACGAAAGTGACCTCGTTGCGCTCTAGCAACTCTTTTCCTATGGCCGCCGTTCTTCCGCCCGCCGTATGGATTAGAAGTTGTACGAATCGCCAGCCGAATCTCTCCGACGGTTCCTTCGAATAGTCGACCATCCCCTGGAAGTCGACCGCAACGACTGGTTCGTTGCCTACAACCCATTTATCATGTCCTGGCAGCACCAGTGAGACCTCTCCCGCTTTCAGGTCCTTTTCCGTTCCGTCATCCATGATGACGTGCAGTGTACCCGATACGTGGTATTGGAAGTGCGGGGCCTCGCAGCTCTTCGTCTTGGCGATTGGCTTGACCGAAGTTGACCACCGCCACTCGGGTTGAAGTACAGTCCGCGCGATTCTGGCTCCACCTATCTGCACCTGCTCAAGTCTGCCCTTGTCGAAGTGCGTCGTTTCATCAGGATTGTTCAGACTTTTGACTTCCATACTTAGCAATGATATCGCAGTGTGACAGCCTTCTCTTGCTCTTAAGGACATTAGTGGTCTTGATTCCAAGTTGCTCAAGGCCACGGAAGTGCGGTCGCCGGGACTACCACATGGATCCTGGATAGGGAAAACTGCAAGAAATACCTCGACTTGGTTCTAGTGCAGGGCGAGGAAGTCCACATCCAGCCGATCACGGGAACCTAGTCACCTCAGCATCCGCGTCTTGTCAAGACCTCTGACGCACTTCTGTCGCTCTCATCAGGCGATCGGAAGTCTCGTCACGTGACCTGAGTCGATGGATGTCCTGCCTTTCCATCACGACCAGCGAGGATGCATTCGCACAGGGCTCAGTCTCCACTGCGTTCTCGACCCAAAACCATTTGAATGATCAGGTCATCCAGTTCCTCAAGGAGGCTACTCTCTTAAGCACTTGCGAGGTGTGCGGGAGGAAGCAGGCTTTTGTCGGATGCTTGCTTTGCCGGAGGGACATGTGCAACGACTGTTTCGAAGAGCACATGCTTCGCATATCTGCCGACATGGATGAGGGTTTCGAGGGGTTCAAGAAGGAGACAGTGACTGACGACCAATCGATAGTGTGCGAGATTTGCGGCATCAGTGTCGAATCTGAAAAAAAGGACGAGCACCTCTACTCGGAACATGGGATTTCAATATGAGGCAGTCTCTAGCATTTTTGACTGCGATCTGAACACCTCGGGTTTGATTCCGTGGTATTTGGTGAAGAATATTCGTGGCACGGCCTGCCCAAAGCAAGATCAGCTCCCGGCTTGATTCAGCGAGCACGCGTGAGCCATGAGCGAGCAGGGCGAGGAAGTCCACATCCAACCGATCACGGGGACCTAGATTCAACAGCGAGAGGGATGCCCGCCCCTCGCTTCAAATTTTCCTTCCAGCATCAATTGAGGAGAACATGATTTTCCAGATAGGTCCTTATTAGCCGCGCTCGCATGAGAATATGACAGTCCAAAATGCAGAGCCTCGAACAACCTCTCTCGAAAGAAGAGCTGAAGAAGCTGCACCAACTGCTCCATTCTGAGCGGCTGTTCGAGAGAATGGTCGAACAGGCCGTTAGGGGCAGACGTAAACCTGAGCGAAGAACAAGACGGGTTGCGTGAGCTTCTTGAGAGGTTGGAGAGATGCCTTCGCAGCAGGGCTCTCAGAGCAGCAGTAAGAAGCCCGGACACTCTATTTGATGAGCTCCAGTATCTCAATCTTGTATTGGAGTTGAAAGCCAGAACTTCATAGAGGTCGTGGGCGAGCGAGGCGTAGAGGCCTGTATTCAGGCCATTATTGGGAATTCGGGAATTATGTCGCACACGCCGTAAGCCTCAGGCACAATTCTAAATACCGACCTCGGAGCCTTGGATATCGGGAGTCGCAAAGACGCAGATCGGCATCGACAGCTTCGCAGCAGCCATCTCAGACCCAGCCACGGGTCTCACCCTCAGCCCAGTCGAGCGCATGCAGCACCTACTGGAAGAGATCGAGCTAGCCGACCAGGTCGGCCTCGACGTTTTCGGGATCGGCGAACATCACCGGGCCGAGTTCCTCGACTCCGCCCCGGTCGTGATTCTGGCTGCGGCCGCCGCGCGCACAAAAAACATCCGCCTCACCAGCGCGGTCACCGTGCTCAGTGCCGCTGACCCTGTCCGCGTCTTCCAGGAATTCGCGACCCTCGACCTCATCTCCCGTGGCCGTGCCGAGATCGTCGCCGGTCGCGGCTCATTCGTGGAGTCCTACCCGCTCTTCGGTCTCAGTCTCGAAGACTATGACTCGCTTTTCGAAGAAAAACTGGACCTCCTTCTCACCATCCGCGAGAACACACACGTCCACTGGTCTGGCAAGCACCGAGCGTCACTCACCGGCCAAGCGGTCTACCCTCGTCCGCTGCAGGATCCGCTGCCAATATGGGTCGGCGTCGGCGGAACCCCCACCTCCTTCGTCCGCGCAGGTGTGCTCGGACTGCCTCTGATGGTCGCTATCATCGGGGGCGAACCCGAACGATTCCGCCCTCTTATCGACCTCTACCGCGAGGCAGGTCGCCGCGCCGGTCACTCAGCCGGGAGGCTCACCGTAGGCCTTCACTCCATCGGCTTTCTGGCAGACACCACCGAGCATGCTGCTGACGACTTCTATCCGGGGTACGCGCACACGTTCACCGAAATCGGCAAGGAACGCGGCTGGGCGCCGACAACCCGGGCGCAGTACGACGCCGCGCGCGGACCCACCGGTGCGCTGTTGATCGGCGACGCCGAAACCGTTGCGGAAAAGATACTTTTCGAGAATAAGGTCCTCGGCGGCATCTCTCGCATCACGTTCCAAATGGGTGTCTCCACGCTTCCACATCAGAAGATGCGGCGAGCCATCGAGATCCTGGGCACCCGCGTCGCGCCCATCGTCCGGAGAGAACTCGCCGCGCAAAAGACTTGAACCCTTGACGCAGCATGGCGCCCAGCTTACAGACCTGGGCTTCATCTTGACCCTCACGGTCAGGAATATTTGAGAGAGGTTTGAAGAATTTAGCCGCGACTCGCTATGTATTCAAGGGCCTGACTCTTGCTCCGAAATTCGTGTCCGAAGTACCGAGACGCCTTTCTGCCATAATACGAAAATCGTGGCTGCCCACCTGGCTTGACCCGTGCTATTCTGATGATATCACCCAGCAGCCTCCCGTCTGAGGCTCGAATTACGTCCCAGCCTACGGTGCCATCGCTCACTTCGATTCTTTTGAGTCTGACCTGGGCTTCCTCGCTCGCCGGGTCCGTGCGTTCCAACTCGAGGCTGGATGACGCGGTTCGCAACTTGCTGGTTTCTCGGCGTGTTGAAAGCCGGGGATGCTCCGTCATCAAGGAGGACACAGGAGTGTATCTCCGGCTGTCTATTATAGGTCGTGGAGAAAAGTTCCGCATACATACTGCACAGTATTCATACTTGAAATTCTTGAGAAAATCGTGCGGCGTTTTTGCAAAGCTATGATGCAAGCGCTGTCAAGGGGAAGAGCGCCTTGCTTTGACGCGAGGCCGTTATGGCTCTCGACCTGGCGGCCGCGCAGTTGGCGAGCAAGGCGAGAAAGTCCACGTCCAGCTCCTGGATGGATTGGATCCTGTCCAGGCTAGTCTCCCCCGAGCAATCCGCTTGGAAGACTCTCAAGACGCAGAACACAAGTCGAAGGTTAGGCGTGCTGGCGGAAAAAGAGTGGACCGCAGGCTCCGTGAGCCTGCGACGTGTTGAAGTTATTTCGTCGTTGTGGCGCTTGATGCCTTGGCTTCGTCGACTTCCATCGTGTGGGTGGTCGTGCCGTTCCGGCCCATTTCCACCGTGGTGACGTGGATGACTGGCGTCAAGATGCCCGCTTGGCTGATGTGAACCAGATTGGGTGTGAGGTCGATTGTGAGGTCCGTCGAGCCGTTCGCCTGAATGCTAAAGCGGATCGGGACCATCAGTTTCCCGTCGGCGACCACTTTGAGCTGCTCCGTCGACCCGTCTGTGTAGAACGCCTTCGCGCCGGTGAGGTTGAGCACTATCGAGGTGATGCTTCCCGCGGGCATCGTAGTTCCTCCAAGCAGGAGAGACTGGCCGTGAAGGCTGGTCAGGTTCACATTCCTGCCGATGGCCGATGCGACCGTGAGTATGTACACGTTCTGGGGTTGCGTCCCTGTCGACGTGGTGGAGGTAGTCGTCGTTGTAGTGGCTGAGGAGGTCGTAGAAGTTGTTGACGAGTTAGTGGAGCTCGACGTGCTCGCCGTGGTCGTCGTCGATGTCGTCGAAGAGGTCGTGCCCGTGGTGATGTTGCTCTGATACCTCAGCTCTAGGCTGGACACGTTGACCAGGAGGTACTTGAGCGTCTGACCAGATGGAGGTGCATCTGTCAGGTAGACGCTCAAAATCCCGCTGCCGCCTTGGCCTTGGGTCGCGCTAGATTGACTTGAAGTCCTGGAGGTCGAGGTGCCGAGTTGGATGGTCGTCGCCTGGGGGGAAGAAGACTGGGTTGTCACTTGCCCGGACGAAGTCTGGGAAGATGTTTGGACGTTCTGAGAAGTCGTAGCTGCGGGAGACATAGACACAACTGCACCTGCGATGATGACTAGTGCTATGGCTATCGCCGCTACGCCGTACTTTACAGTTTGTTTCGCTGCCATTTTTCTTCGGAGGGTCAATGGCGGACAGGGTTGATTATGCTACGCCGTTGAAGGCACGTTCAAGAGTCTTGAATGCTGCTGATTTTATAGGAAGTTGTGGCATTTTCTTGCAATATTTATGCCTTTTTTTGCTCAAACCAGCTTGCGCCAAAGCCGGGCGGTCTCGTACCAAAGCGCGGCGACCATTGAAACGGCGACACCCACCAAGTAGAATGTGAAATTGGTGCCGTAAAGCGCTTCGTAGGAGAAGAACGCGGTAAGGATTGTGAAAAGAAGCGTGAAGAAGAAGAGCTGAGGCACAACCGCTGTCCCGATTTTGGAGTATCCGATGAGGATCTTTTCTGATCCTTCACCGGTCACGACGTATCTCCCCTGTTCGTCCTGCTTGACGTATCCGAAGTCGATCAGCCTGCTGAGGTGATATGAAGCAAGGGAGGCTGTTGACAGACCAACTCCACGTTGAACCTCCCTGAGCTCGCAAGGTCCATGCTTCAGCACGTGCAGGTAGACCTCGAGTGTGTTCCCCTTGATTTCGCGGGTCGAACTCATTTTCAATGCGCAAAATACGATGGAGCGAATATAACCCGTGTGAATGTCGCCTCCATAACGAAAACGGTGGAATCTCGAACTCCCGAAGAAGATGAATCAAACACGAACACCGAGTCGACAAGGATGCAGTCGGGATTTGCTCAAGGCAACGAGTCCCCTTCCGCCATGGGCGAGCAGGGCGAGGAAGCTACATCCGGCCAACCACAGGAGCCTAAGCAACCATGACGAGCTGGGCGGCGGCATTAATAGGCGGGCCCGACAAATCGCCTCGACGAAGTTCATCTATACAGGCATCCACGTGTCAGACTTGGATCGCTCAATCAAGTTCTACACGAAGGAGCTCAAGATGAAACTGCTCTTCAGGGCCAAGATCAAGGAGACGGGCGGCGAAGTCGCGTGGCTCAAGTCCACGGGCTCATCTCAGGTTCTCGAGTTGAACTAGTACCCAAAGGAGTACGCCCACGGGGGGTCGTCTGGCCTCGACCACCTCGCATTCCAGGTCGAAGACGCAGACGAAGCTTACGGCGAGCTCACACGAAGGTCCCCGGGGGGGCTCAGACCATTCGATGAGGGGAAATGGAGACTCGGATACATCACGGACCCAGACGGCAACTGGGTTGAGATAGGCTCCAAGATGAGAAAGAGAAGAGGATGACCATGACGGCGACTGGAGTGGGCTTGTACCCGAGTATGGAAGAGCGAAACGGCCATTCTTGGTGGTCTCTCTGTAGGGTTCCAGAGAATAAGCCCTAATTTCCCGGTATTTCCCCGAAAATCGTCAAAGAATTCCAGAATTCCTATTCCTGGAAGGCAGGTGCTATAACCCAGGTAGGCTAACTGGCTACCGAGAAAAGGTTGAAATTCGTAGGATCCACGGCAGAATATGCGGCGGCATTTGCCGTCATATCGTTACTTCTCTTTAACGCGGGAGTCTTCGCCTACTCGGCTAGGACGGCGGGGGCCCAGACTTCCCCCTCGCCTCTCGACGATAAGCACGAGTCGAGCTCCACGCATGCCTCAAGCTCTACGCACACAAGCACGCAGGGCTCTGCTCATACCACTTTCACCACAACGGTCTTCAGCACGACTAAGACAACCACGCACACGACTGAAACCGAGGACAATCAGGATGGTAATCAGGGAAATGGAGACAACAAGACGGGAGACCAGAACGGAGAGAGCGATGGCAGACACCTCCACTTCACCCTCTACGCCCCTAGCAGCACGAACAACGGAAAGGATGACAGAGGCCAAACCACCATCTCAATCAACGGCACCACGTTGACTATCGACATTTCGGTCAAGAAGACCAGCGCTAGCACCACCTTCAGCGTCGTCCTAGTCGCCATCCCGATAACCACGACTTCGACCACGACGACTTCGACCACCGTCTTTAGCACAACGAAGTTCAGCACGACAACGACCATCACGAGTACCTCCTCAGCGAAGGCCTCGTGCGCCGGCTCGATTGGGACGTTCGTTACCGACGGAAAAGGCGAAGGTGAAGCGGAGCTGTCGACGACTCTGACCGCTGGAACCTACGCCCTCGGCCTGGTCTTGTGCTCGAACAACGCACCTGTCCTGGTCAGCCACCCGACCACGATAA
>JBGPFY010000016.1:0-9581 GCA_041483615.1 Nitrososphaeria archaeon
CATGAACGCGTTCGTCGCAATCCCGTAGACCGCCTTCGAGCCTGCCACGATTGCCGACATGGAGTGCATCTTCACCCCGAGCCTCAGGTCTCTCTCGAGCAGGTCCATGAAATCGTCCGCCCCCGCGAGGAGAGGCTCGAGCAGCCTTGACATTGCGTCGGCGCCCGTTGCGAATCCGCGGTCGTCCGTGAAGTAGAGCATCTCCCTTTCGAAGGTCTCGGAGAGGGCGATGACCGGAAGTCCCTTCCTCAGGGCAAGCGAGAGGGAGACGTAGCTTGTATTCTGCTCGACTGGCGTGGAGTCCTGGTCAGCCGCGACGGCTATGACCGCGGTGCGCTCGAGCTTGGGGAGCGCCGACAGCGCGAGCACCGACAGCGGGTCGGTTGTGTCGACAACAAGCAACCTGTCCGTCGCCTTGGCTATCCCGACGATGGCCATCCACCTCCGCAGCTCGTTCAGGTACTTTTTGTGGAAGTCCAGCCAGCTTCCCCCCCGGATGGTCGCAACCTTGAATGAGGTGGAAGTCCTGAGGTCTGCCGGGCCGGCGGATATCTCGCCCAGATAATCCGCCCGCGAAGAGAGTCCGGGATATCCCACTGTGAGGACAGAGACCTTCCCGTAGTCCGGGCTCACCCTCGGGAGGGTGGCGAGTTCCTCGACGGCGACCCTGTAAGAGAGTGACGCACCGCAGGTCAGGCACGTAAGGCCGAGCCTCTGCTCATGACCGTTGGGACACCTAGGCATGCTCTTCCTTCACCACCAATCTCTCGCCGTCCTCGTCCAACTCGACTCCCGGCGTCCCCGTCGCATAGAGCTGCGCATACAGCGCCGCGGTCTTCTTCTGGAACGGCAGCTTCGCAACCGCGAGCGTCGTCTGGCCTTCCAGCATCTTCATGATTATCTTCCTTGCGAGGGGGTACTGCGCAAGCGTAACGAGGTTCTCGCGGTCGCTCTTCCATGCGGTTGACTGGCTCTTCAGGACGCCTGCCGCGTTAGCGATGAACTTGGTCAGGCTGTCGAAGGTCGCAACCACGAACTCCAGTTTCTTCTTAAGCTCGACGACCTCGCTGAGCCTGTTGACGGTCTCGAACCTGAGGGCCCTCACCGACTTGAGTTCGAGGGATTCGAGCATCCCCCCCACCCTGTCCGCCCCCGAAGCCGTCCGGGTCACGACGATTTCGAGAACCGACCGCAGCTCGTTGAGCCCGGCCAACGTCGCCACGGAGCTCGCTGGCTTCGCCGCGGCGACCACCTTCTCGACCTCATCGAAACGCGGCCGTTCCGACTCGCTAGCCGCATCGTCAAGGTCTTTCATCTTCTCCAGAAGGGCGGCCTTCTTCTGGTCAAGCTGTTCCGCCCATCTGAGGTGGAAGTTCAGCCAATACTCTTCTGCCACGAGCCGCATCGCGCCGACGAACTCGTTTGACGCGAGCAGGACTGACGTGCTAACAGGCGGGTTCACCTCCTGCTGTCCCATCATCACATCGAGGGCCGTCGACTCTCGGGCGTAGAGGTCAGAGAGCTGACCTGTGACGCCGCTTATGGCAGCCGTGGCCGCCTCGTAGGCTCCGATAAGGTCCTCGAGAGTAGCGGCTTCGGTGACCCCAGGGATGTCAGGATACCTCAGCGAGACGTTCGCCTCCTCAAGGTGGTTGTTTGCAGTCGCGGTCGCGGAGATCAGACCTCTGATCTCACCTACAGCCCTCTGCCTGATTACGTCATGCTCCCGAGCCAAGGGCTGGAGGACCGTGTTCTCGAGCTGAGTCTGGAACCGGGCTATCATAGCCCCGCTCGCTCCGCTGACTTGCCTACGCACGTCGGCGATGTAGGAGAGATATCCGGACATGGATTGCCTTTCTCCGCTCAGGCTCATCGAGGGGACCCTCGTCCCGACTCGGTCGAGGAGTTCCTGCACGTCTTTTATCTTCTCAAGGCAGTCGTCCATGAGCTTCTCCAGCCCCTCCGTGCCGACCTGGACGCTCTCGAGCCTCATGATGAGGGACTCGCGCCCGATGAACGAGGTCGTCAGGAGGAACGACGAGCCGAGCATGTAGATCGCCTGAAGGTGCGACGGGTCGTTCGTGAGCGAGGTCTGGAAGCCCCCGCTTTCGGGGCGAGAAAGGAGCGTGAGGAGGACGATGAAAAAAGCCGGTGTGACCAGGGCGACTATCAGAGGGGCGAGGACGAGCCTCACCGGCCCGGTGATCTCCCTCGACTTTTCAAACCTCTCGATCAAGGTCCGCGTGACCCCTCCGAGTGAGGAGACGGCGACGAGAATCACCCCTAGGATCGCCATGGGTATGAGGAGGACGCCGGAAGACTGCGAGAGCCAGGTGGATACAGGTAGGGCCGAGTGTGACAGGTAGTTCGCCGGCAATCCTGTCAACAGGACATTTAGCCCCGGCAGGGGGGGCCTCATATTCTGGGACAGAAGCGAGAACTGTCCGAAAACTATCGGGGCTGTCGCCCCATTGGTGGTCGTGAAGTAGAGGGCGTTCTCCAGCAGTAGGAACGGGGCGAGGAAGAACAGGAACGTCGCGGCGAGCGCCTCGAGGCTGGCGAAGCCCTTGAACGCAAAGGCCGCAGCGGCGATGAGGGGGATTGAGAGGAACCAGGCCGGCGTGAGCATCAGTGACACGGAGAGAACGGCGAGGGCCATGGAGCTTAGCTCGACCCTCTTCGTCATGAACGGGAGGAGGGGCAACGCCATGGCGAGGATCACGGCAACGCCGACTCCTGCCGAGAGAAGCTGAAAGAACCCGAATCCAATCATTTGCCAGAGGACGGAGAAGTACACGAGGAGGTAGAGTGTCGCGATAGAGATCCCCCTGTTCTTCATCGAGAGCGCGCCCAGCCCGATTCCGACCAGGATTGGAACGATCGGGGGGGCGGGAAGGAAGGGGACGACCGAGAGATAGATGGACGACGCTACGGCGATTATCAGAGCTGAGGTATACGCAATGACCCTTGCTCTTGACCTGCTTTCAAATTGGGCCATCAGGCCTCCCTTTCTTTTGAGTTTGCGGTCTGCGCCGCCCTTCTCTCTTCAAACTTGGCTATCAGGTCGTCGAGGCTGGCCAACCCTTGCTCGAGGAGGAAGCTCCTGAATAGGGCCCTCTCGGACCTTTGGACTCCCTCCATGTCGTTCTTCATGGAAGGGAACTTCTCGATTTGGTCTATCCTCGCCTTTGCCATGATGACCAAGAAGGTGATGGTCCATGGGTCCATCTGCGGGATCTGGCGGAGGGAGATGCTCTTGCTCGCCTCGACGCTAGAATAGACGCTGAGGGTGCTCGAGAGCGCACCCTGTAGCTCCTGATCCCAGAGGCCTGGCGGGATCCCCACGGTCGCCCATATCAGGTCTGACCTGTAGGTGTCAGAAAGCCCAGGGTAGTTGGGGACGCTGAAGATTCGTATGTAGCTCTTCACGATGCTTCTGAACCTCTCCCTGTCGACTATCTCCTTGAGAATGGAGTCTCCCTTCAAGCTCTCCTCGTCCTCCTTGAGGATCTTCTCCATTATCTTAACCTGCTCGACCTCGCTCAGCTCGACCACCCTCTCGTAGTAGCTGCCCGTGTTGGTGATGCCGCTCATGAGCGTGTTGAGCTCACCGGTCTTGTTCACCACGTTCGCGAGGATCTTCCTATAGGGCGAGGTGATCTCCAAGGCCTTCTCGAGCTCAGTCAGCTTCTCGAGGTCGGCCTTGAGCTTGTCGCGGTCGGTCCTCTGTCCCTCAATCTGGGCCCTAACGCCCTCGACCTCGTTCTGGAGCGAGTCGAGGGTGCGCTTGAGCAGCTTCTTCTTCCCGCTGACGTCGAGCTTTATCTTGTCTATCTCCCTGCCCAGCCTCGACAGGTCCTGCTCCTTCTGCGCGAGCAGCCTCTCCGCCGACTCCAAGGTGGAGCTCGCCTCCCTGAAAGTGTCGTCCAGCCCCTTCTTGACCACCCTTATGCCTGGGATATACTGGTCGGAGACCTTTATCTCGGTCTCGGGGCGGTTCAGGATGTAACCTGCCGCTTTGTAGAGGGGGAGAAGGTCTGTCTCTCCCTTCGCGGCCGCCATCCTCCCTTCTTTGCTCTCGTCCTTGGCGTAGAGGACGGAAACTTCGTCGGCGAGCCCCTTCGCCCGGATGTAGAGGTTGAGGGTCTCGAGAGACGTCGCGACGAGGTTGACGAAGCTCACGTAGCTCCTAATCTGTCGGATTTGGCTCGAGGTGAGGAACTTGCTCGCGCTGATGCTGTCCTCCAGCTCTGTCGTATAGAGAGGTATGTCCTTCAGGAACTGCTCGTAGTTGATGCCCAGGTTGGAGACCTGCTGGTGCCAGTGGTTTAGCCCCTGTATCACGCTGTATTCCACGGTTTCAGGTCCAAACGCCATGGCCTGGAGCACCTTTGTCCACCTCTGGTTGTAGTTGAGCGCAAAGTCCTCCAGCCCGCGGACCTGCTTCTTGAACTCGGCCTCGAACTTCCCCGCCCTCCTGATTACCTCCTCGACTTCAGAGTCGAAGGAGTCCGGGCGGTAGTTGTTGGTCTGGATTAGGTTCTTTCGATAGAGGTTCTTGAGCGCGGCGAACCTGTTCTTAATCGCGGCGTTGATCGTCACGAGGGCCTCCTTCTTGGCGTCCATGAAGGAGCCGAGCGTCTCGAGCAGCTTCAGGTACTCGTGCATGTAGTCGATATAGTCCTGAACCGGGTACCTGATGCGGAGGTACGCCATCGTGTGGGCCCAGTTCGCACCAAAGTCGTTGTTGGTCCCGACCCTGCTTAGGAGGTCCGCGAGGTCGAAGCGCATGAACATGCTCATGATATCGATGATGGAATCGTCGAGCTCCTTCTTCGCGGTGACCAGGTTGTTCCTGTTGTTGTAGACCGGGTCCAACGGCAAGAAGAAGAGTGAGGTGAAGGGGTTCGCGTAGGGCGCGCCGTACTTCTTTGCCACCATTTCGTTCAGCTTCCTGTTGAAGAGGAGCTCCGCCTCCATCAGCGCGTTGTATGGGGCCGGCCCCCTTGCCAGGAGGTCGTCCGCCGTGCTTGGGAGAATCGAGAGCCCGATTATCGGCACCGAGGAACCCAGCTTGGCACGCAGGTGCCTCGCAAAGTCGAAGACCATCCCGCTCCCCGTTCCCCCGCCCAGCCCGAAGACGAGGATGACTATCGGCTGGAACTTCGAGGTGAGGACTCTGTCCTTGAACACAGAGATGGCGCTGTTCAGCTCGCTGTAGTGGTAGTAGTTGAGGGCGTAGACGGCCTTGCTTAGCGCCCTCATTCTCCCGACCCCTCCCGCGAGGGGCGGAATCGTCATCGACGATTGCACCCAGGGCTTGTAGTTGGTCGCGACTATCCCCTCCTTCATGAGATAGGTGTTGTACTTTCCCATGAACTCGAAGAGGGACTCTGGAGTGTTGAACTTCATGTTGAGGCCCTTGACCCAAAGACGGTCTACCGACACGCCCTTTGCTGCCAGCTTAGCTTGGGTTGCCTTGTAGGAGTTGACGAGGTTGGAGATGTCTGCATCGGCGACGTCCACCGAGAGGCACGCTATGCTGAAGTCCTCCGATGTCAGCAGCTTGAAGAACCTCTCGCTCTCGATGAGAGACTGGATCACGTTCGTTCCTGTCCCGCCGAGCCCCAAGATGTGGATGCTCGCGAATGAAGACATCTTGCCCGCGTTGCCGTCGCTCAACTCGATTCGCTCAACTTGTCTCTGAGAGACTTTAGCTTGTCCGCCATCGCCCTGTCATACTTCGCGGCGGTGACCTCGAGGACGGCAAGGTCCTTCTGAACCTCGTTGATTATGCTCCCTGAGTAGCCGCTCTTGCCTCTGCTCCTGAGCATCATTACTGCGAAAAGAATCACGAGTAGGACCGCAACTGCGAGTCCCACTATGAGGTAGGTCTGCAGGGTGCTGCTTGGGGGTACGGGGAACGATGAAGGCACTAGGGCGCCCAACAGGGTCGTGCCTTGATCGGGCAATCCGAGGCTGTTGAGAGCCTGGGCCTCAGCGAGGATTGAGTTCACGAGCGATGAGTAGGCGGAAGGAATCTTCCCGGAGGGCACATAGTTGGACGTCTGGTTGTAATTGTTGTTATACGCCTGAATCGTCTGGTCCTCGACCGACGCCGAGAAGGAGCCGGTTCCCGTTGACCCCACAGGGACCACTGAGACGAGCGTTACGTCCTTCTGTGGAAGGTGCAACGGCATGGTGAGGTTGCCTGATGGGGTCACGGCTTTCGCCAACGGATTCGTGAAGTTAGTCGGTATCAGGAAGTACGCGGACAGTTTCACCGTGCCTTGAATGTAGTTGAAAGTGACCGTCTTGCTCCCTGCGGTGAAGTTCGTGCGGTCGTAGCCTTGGTAGGTGGAGGTGTGAACTGCCCAGTAAAGCGACGGACTGGCCGTGGGCTGGAGCATGTTGTTCAAGCTCACCTGGAAATGCGGGGTGCTCGTCGAAGTGTTCGGAACGTTAACCTGGAGCGTCAGGTTGTAGGCGTGGCCAGCGAGGAGCGCTTGCCCCTGCGCGACGGCGGAGTTCCCTGTCAAGTCCTGGATCGAGCCTGACGAAATCCAATTGGGTTGAGACTGTGCTTGCGCAAAGGTTGCGCCGGAGACCGTGACGACCACGAGTAGCGCAAGGACGGATGCGAAGGCCAGAGACTTTCTCAAACTTACTTATGCACCAACTCCGACACTCAATTTAAGCATTAGGAATGTGTGCTCGATTTTTTTCCGCATGAGCGGTTCCCCTGCGTCGGTCATCTTCCCGAAAACTGAATGGACTAGCCTCATCACTGGTTCAGCGCTTCAAGTTGCGGTTGGGCGGCAGATTACCCAAGGTGCCATGAAATCTAGACAAGCAACGTAAATCCTTAGACAAAGGTGATGCCGCGCTTCGTGGCTGCTCGACCTGGCCTCTCGAGAGGGCTTAGCTCTTCGCCGGGGGCGCCGTCTCTTTTGCGGCCCGAGCAGGCAGGAGGCGGACAAGGGCGCTGCTCAGGGCCTTGGAGGGCTCTAGGAGCGAGACGAAGAAGACAGCAAGGAGGGCCTTCGAGCCGAAGTTCAGCCATAGGCTTAGGTGAAAGGGGTCCGAGGTCTTCAGGACCTGTGGGAAAAAGTAACCCGAAAGGTAGTATTGCGGAAATCCGAAGAGAATCCATAGCGCCCAGACGGCCCCTGTGAGCACGAGTACGGCAGCGCTTGCCCGCTTGAAGCGGAGGTGCTGGAGCACTAGGATAACCGGGGAAATCATGACAAGCCATACGAGGAGCGTCCTTAGGTCCGTCCCCGTGACCGAAAGCGGATCCGCCAAGAGGGCGCCCAAGTCCCACGTGAGGCCGAAAATCAGCTCGTAGCACTGGAGGAAGGCGTTCGCGAAGAGAACGCCCAAGACGACCGACTTCGTTCCGTCATAGCCCACGCTCTTGAACCTGTATTGGCTCAGCACATAGATGACCGAGACCAAAGCGAGCGAGACAGACGAGACGTCTCCGAGCTGGGCCACCCAGATCTGCCCTTGAATGGTCAGGGCGATGGAGGCGAGCAAGACGATGAGAGCGCCTCCGTAAGAGCCGAGGACTAACCACCTGGTCAGCCTTTCATGTAAGCTAGGCGGAGTCGGCGACATGCTCGACCTTCGGACCAATCCTCGCGTCTGGATTTAGATGTTTGAAGGTTATATCATCGGGCGAGAGCGCCATAGTCTTTGACCGCGAGTTCTGAGCCGCTCGCAGTTCGAGGCGGAGGACCGGTGCTTGATTCCTTCCAGAGGGCAGTCCGCGGGATAAACATCGGCCACCTACTGCTCGCGATTTTCGCGCTCCATCTCTTCGCGCTCTCGTTCCCCTCGGACACATCCGACGGGGGAGGGCTGGTATTTGACGAATCCTACTACGTCCCGGCATCGCTCGACCTGCTCCACGGCGTCGCGTCCAACCTCGAGCATCCGTTCCTGGGGAAGGTTTGGGGGGCGCTCGGTATCAGCATCTTCGGCGACAACTTCTTCGGATGGCGCGTATTCTACGCGGCAATCGGCACCCTGTCGATCTGGCTGATGTATGAGCTCGCCAGGCAGTTCTTCTCGAAGGAGAAGGCGCTCCTCGCCGCGTCGATGCTGGCATTCGAGAACATGTTCTTCGTCCACACCTCGCTCCTTCTGCTGGACGGGCCGCCTGTTCTCTTCGCGCTCGGCGGATTCCTCGCGTACTTCAAAAAGCGATACCATCTCGCGGCCTTATCCTTTGGACTCTGCATCCTCAGCAAAGAGACGGGCGTCTTCTTCCTGTTGGCGCTCCTGCTCTACCACCTGTGGGCGAACAGGAAGAGCCTCGGGGCCCCCGGCCTGCCGAGGTGGAAGAAGGTCGTCGCATTCGCCATCGTCCTATCGCTCGTGGTGGGGCTCCCTCTTTGGGGATATGACTACGCCTACCACCCGTCTGGCAGGACCTCCGTGATCGTCGAGCCGGCTACCGTAGTGGACCCCATAACCAACTCGACGTTCACCACGACCAGGACCACGACCGTTCACTCCGACAATGTGACCAACCCCCTTCTGAATATCGCATACTACTTCACGTATCAGTCCTTGCTGACAGGATGCGGCAAGACAGATGCCTGGAACTGTTATCCTTGGAACTGGATACTGCCTTTCGATGTCACCCCGCTGGCATACTACGTCAGCACTGTGAGCGTCACGTCCGCCGGGCCGAACGGGACGATCGTGCAGGTGAATTACCACCCAATCGATTGGCAGGGGATCGGGAACCTGGTCGTTTGGTACTCGATATGGCTGGTCGTCCCAGTGGTAGCATGGAAGCTCATCCGTCGGAGCGCCGCCGACGCTGATGCCCTCGTGGGGTCATTGGTCGGGGCGACTTATCTCCCGCTCTTCTACGTCTCACTGGCAAGCCAAAGGGTGGAGTACGCCTTCTATTTCCTCAACACCGATGTGGGGATCGCCCTCGGAATTCCGCTGGTCATAGCTTTCGTGGCGCGCGGCAAGGCAATGACCGAGCGCTTGCTCATCCTGCTTTGGCTGGTCGCCGCCGTTGTCTTCTTCTTCGCCTACTTCCCCGTGAACCCCCTCGCCTTTAGGTCGTAGGCGGCCCAACGAGGGGGCCTAGATACTATCTTTTGTTTCCCTAACCCGCTTAAATAGGCGTAGCGAGGGTTTTGGACCCGATGGTCTCGCTATCACAAGCAAGCACGCACGCCACCCTAGTCCCGGTCCTGAACATGGACAGGGCGTTGAGATTCTACACGCAGAAGCTTGGGGGCAAGTTGCTCAACCGTGCGGAAGGCGACATGAAGGACTTCTGGGCTTCGGTAAAGCTTAGCGGGTCCGAGTTCTGGCTGGTCTCGCCCGACGAGAAAGAGAAGAGAGCGCTCGCGTACTCCGTTTTCGCGGTCGAAGATATCAAGGCGATTGTCGACGAACTGAAGGGCAAAGGAGTAAAGTTCGGCCGCGGTGAGAAGATGGGCAAGGACAGCAGGGTAGTGGGACCCATCACATACGACACGATGGGAGCAGCCGCCTTTTTCAAGGACTCCGAGGGGAACCTCCTTATGCTCTGGCAGGACACTTCCACC
>JBGPFY010000017.1:0-9532 GCA_041483615.1 Nitrososphaeria archaeon
GGGGACTTCCTGCGGAGGAATTGGGGTCGCGACCTTCTGCTCGCCTGCGCGCAGGACCGTGAACTTCGAGCTGAGGACGGTCTCGAGCAATGAGCTGGGGAGGCTGAACGCCTCGAAGAACGCCTCGAGCCTCCCCCTGAGTGCGTCTATGTCCGCGACGTTCAGGTGCCGGTACTCCCCGACAAGGGGCTTTGTGTACTTGCTCGTGAAGAAGAGGAAGCGGACTCTCGAAAGGACGGTCGGAGGGAGGAGAGCGGCAAGGTGCTTGTCGCTCGGGTAGTCGAGCTTCGAGATGGTGTTGAAGACCTCCTCCGATAGTCCGCCGTCGAGGGTGAGCGTCCGCAGGTAAGCAAGGATGTCCTCCGAGTGAGGAGGGAGCCCCATCTGCGTAGGGTGGACCTCTCCCCTGATATATATCGTCCCGCCGACCAGGCCGGTCGCGACAAACTTCCCGACGGGCCTTTCCGAGCCCGCGAGGTTGAGGACCGCTATTATCCCGCCTGCCATGTACTCGCCGAGATAGTCGTCTGCGGTCTCGCCCACGATCAGGAAGGGCTTCGTCTGCTTATACTCGCGCATCTGTATGCCGGCCCTGTTCCCTATGGAGCCTCTGACAAGGACGTGCCCGCCTTGCAAGGTCTGGCACGCGACGTCCCTCGCGCTCCCGTGGACGACCACGGAGCCCCCGTGCATGGTGTCGGCGAGGTCGTCCGAGACGTTGCCGTGGACCTCGTAGGCCACGCCGTCGTTGAGGTTCGCGAGGCAGTTCCCTGGATAGCCGTTGAGCTCGACTTTGAACCTCCTCCGCGAACCGTCCTCCTGCTTGGTGGAAAACCCAATCCCAATGTATCTCTGCCCGCCGAGGTTGTCTACCCTGACGCGGTCCTTTCCCGAGCGGTAAGAGCGCTTCAAGAATTCGTTGATGTCGCTGAACCCGGTTCCGGTCGCGTCCAACACTGCGACGGACTCTAGCGTAGGCGAGGCGGCCATGGCTGCCACCGTCCCCGACGAGGAAGAGTAGATCTTCTTCTTCGTGCCGGGTTCAAGCATCCCCTTGTTCACGGAGGCGAGAAAGAAGGAGCCGGGTTCGGGCGCCCAGACAACGGCGTCCTTAGACAGGTTCCTGATCTGGACCTCCTCGCTCGCGACATAGAACCTTTGTCCGTCCTCCCCAATCAGGAGCGGGCGGAACTTCGACCTGTCGGTGAGCGCGAGCAAGTATGTGTCTTCGCCGTCGGAGAAGCCAGCCACGACTGCGAAGGGGCCGTCGAGCCTCGCTCCCTTGTACCTTGTGAGGAGCCTTCGCACCGCGGGGGAGAGGCGGGCGTCGAACGGGTTTGTCATCAATGTCGCGGCGTCGAAGATTGAGAGGCCTTCGACCCTGACGAGGTGGTCGAGCAGGCGGGCGATGACCTCGCTGTCGGTCCCGACGTGGCTCCTGAGCCCCCATGAGTTGAGCTGCTCCAGGTTAGCCCCGAAGGAGCTGATGTCGCCGTTGTGCGCGATGGCGCAGTCCATCGACGCGAAGGGGTGAGACCATATGGGGTAGCGTCCGGGGGAGTTCGTGGGTTGCCTCGTATGGGCTATCCACGCGTCAGCCTTCCTCGCGTCGGTGTCGAGGCCATACTCCTTGGCGACGTCCATCGGGTACCCCACGTCCTTGAACACGTCGAGGTACCTTCCGTAGGAGAAGATGCGCCCGTCAATCCTGCCGTCCGAGAGCAGCTCGGAGTTTATCCCATCGACAGTCCTCTCGAGGGTGCGCCCGTCGGATGCGCTGACGCTCGCCTCCCAGATCCCGAAGCGCGGCTTCCCCGCGGCGTTTCCAGGGACCAGGAGCCGCGCGTCCCTCGGGGAGTTGAAAGATGCCGAAAGGTGTTCCGCGAGCCCGTCGGCGACGTCCCTGTTCTTGACGAACGCCTTGATTCTGTAAGTCTGGGCTCCCGCGCCCATCGACGGGTCGAAGAGGGCGAACCCCGCACCCAGGTCGCTCCCCCTGTAGCTGATGCAGCTTATGCCGGAGAGGGTCGTGAGATTCGAGACCTTCGGGGCGTCCTTCTTCCGTACCACGCCGAAAATCCCGCAGCCGTCCTTGTAGACCGGCTGCCCATACCTGGTATCGTAGGTGGGATGCTCGCTCATCTGTCTCACGCCGCTCCCGCGGGCTTGATTCCGAGCTCCTTCCTGATAGAAGGGTCGAGCCCCACCGTGCGTAGAATCTCCCGGTTGCCCACCAGGGAAGAGGCGACGCTGCTCATCCCCGCAGCGCCGGCGAGCAGCTTGATGTCCTTCTCGAACGCGACGACGAGGTTCTCCAAGTGGTCGGTGAGATTCTGGAGCTCTACGACGACTTCCTTGTCGTCCTCGAAGCCGACTGCGACGAGGGCGGCCTTCCCCAACCCGACGCAGTCCGCGCCCATGGCGATCAGCTTGAAGATGTCTTCCGAGCCCCTGACCATGTTCCCTTCGGCCAGGACGTCGAACCTCCACCTCATGTCGTTCTCGATGAGGAGGCGGTCGAGCTTTGAGACCGAAAGCTCGAGCTGGAGGTCGCTCTCCTCCTCGTCCTCATCGACGATGAACCCCTGAATCCCAGTCAGGCTCCGGAGGTTGGAGCGCACCCAGTCCAGGGCCTTCGTCGATGACGCCAGCCTCACGTAGAGCGCATCGGTCTGTCCGAGGCTGCCCTTGGTCGACGGGCTGCCGACCCGTTTCATTTCGACCGAGCGAATCCTCTGGCTAGGCCCGTCCGTTGAGAAGATAGTCCTGCCGGGGTGCTTGCACCCTGCCAGGCGGTTCGCAGAGTCGTCGTAGAGCAATCCCATCGACTCCGCCGTCCGCGCGAAGCTCGCCCTGACGTTGTCGGGGACGTCTTCAGGAAGGTGGGTGAAGAAGAACGGGGCCGCGAGCCTGATGCGACCCTGGGCTAGGTACGTGACCATCTCTATTTCCTCGCGGTAAGGGTCGATGCTGGGGCGCGTGACCTGGGCCCCGTCGGTGACGACCCAGTCGGCGAGCCTCGAAGGAACGTCGATGAATGGAGGCCCAATCGAACCCATGCTGGAGATCTGCGCCTCCCCCGGGGACTTGCCTGTGGTCCCGGCGAGCTCCCAGAGCGCGGTCGACCTCGTCGCGTCCCAGAGGTTGGTCTCTTTTGGAGGGGTCCTAGGGGCGTGCGCGCTCGGCGCGGTCGAAGCCAAGGCAGGGCCCTCCATCCTGTCGACCCCCAGTATGTCTAGGGTCTCGGGGTTGAGAGTCCCCTTGTGGAAGAGGAGCTCCCTGTTTGACCTCAGCTCGGCGAGCCTTGAAACCCCCATTAGCTCCATTATCAGCTTCATCTCCTCGGTCCATCCCCTCACCATGTTGGCCAGCCAAATCACAGACTGGTCAAGCGAGAGAGTCCTGACAGGGTTGTCGGATATCTTGTTGGTCAGGATGGCGGGGCAGAAGCCGAGGTGGCACTTGTGCACCATGAGGCACCCTATCGCGAGGAGGGCGCCCGTCCCAAGGCTGGTGATGTCCGCCCCGAGCGCGATGAGCTTGAGAGAGTCCTCAGGGGTGCTCACCCTCCCCGCCGCGATGATGGTGAACCCGTCCCGAAGGCCCTCGCGCCGCAGCATAGAGTCGACCGAGGCCGTCGCGAGCTCTATCGGGATGCCGACGTTGTTCTTCACGACCGAAGGCGCTGCTCCGGTACCGGCGCCGGCCCCGTCGATGATTATCCCCGCCGCGCCCATCCTGGCGACCCCAGAGGCGATGTAGGGAATGTAGTTTGTCGCTCCGACCTTCACGAAGACGGGCTTCTTGGTCGCCTCTTTGAGCCCCAGAATCCGCTGGCCGAGGTCCTCAATCGAGTAGATGTCATGGTGAGGTGCCGGAGAGATGGCATCGGTTCCAAGTGGTATCCGCCTGGTCTCAGAGATTGGAGCCGTCACCTTGACACCCGGGAGGTGTCCGCCTATCCCCGGCTTTGCTCCCTGCCCTATCTTGATGACGACGCCCTGTCCCTTCGAGAGAGAGTTCGCGTCCACGCCGAACCGCGCCGATGCCCACTGGACCGTGATTCTGCTGCACTCCGCGACCTCCTTGAGCAAGCCGCCTTCCCCCGTGCCCGCCATTATCCCGGTCAGGTCGGCGGCCTTTGCGATCGCGGCGTTGGGGACGCCTGAAAGGGCGCCGAAAGACATGTCCCCGAGGTAAATGGGCGCAGAGAGTTTGAGGGGGTATCCGGCTGCGAACTGGACGGATGTGTCGGCGGCGCCCGCCCCGCTCGAAGCGCTTCCGTGCTTGAGGTAGACCTGGTCTAGCGCTCTTCCCGTCTTCTCGCTCTCAGGTAGCCAGAGCTCGTCGGTCGCATGCCCGGTTTCCGCCAGCTCCCTGATGTGCATTATCTTCCATCGGGTCCAGAACTCCCTCGCTCTCGATGTGGGGAGGGGCATGTAGCTTTTGAGTTCGAGTGTCTTCTTTTGCGCCAGGTTGGAGATTTCTAACACCTGATACCTATAAAGCTGAATGAGTAGTGCTAACCCGATAAAAACATTGCCAAAGCGAGCTAAAAAAGCGGTTTTTTGGAGGATTCTTTTGGCTTCGGAACTGCGCCTGACGCTCAGACGAAACGCGGCAGCTCGGGCGCGGCGAGAAACCCAATGAGATAGAGCGCGGCGAGTATTGCCTCCTCCGACCTCGCCGTGACCACGTTCTGCTCGGGGAAGAGGTTCAGGACGTAGCTGACCCGGCTCCTTAGGTCCTTCCCGACGGTCTCGAAGAGGCCTCTCGACGGGGAGCCGAAGAGCAGCATCACCGCTCCCGAGCCTTGGAGGTCGATCCGCAGGCCTCGGGCGACGCGGCCGACGGGGTCGCCGTGACGCGACGTCGCCACCTTCAGGGGGAAGGCGGGATCAGAGAGCAGCGCCCCCGTCCCGGATACTTCAACTGAGTAGCCCCAATACGTCGTGACATCGCGCCGGTCGACTGGCAGTCCCTCCGCGCCAGATGGAGATGATGAGGCTATCTTCACGGTTATCCGTCTCTGCGGGGTCTCCTTCTTCCTCAGGGCGACCGGCCTGTCGAGCCCCACATCTACCGAGAACCCGTCCGCGAGGACTACTCCCTCCCTGTATTCTCCGGCCTGAAGCTTCCCCATCGGGACCTTCGCCTTGTGCGAGGGTATGCGGAGGGGGGGGAGCAGGCCCGCGTACCTTAGGTCCTCGCTCAAGGGAAAGAGGCGCCTTCGCAGGTATTGCGGCGTCTCCAGGTACTCCAAGACCTTCCTGATGAAGCCAGACTCACCCTTCCCGCGCGGGTCATGGAATATCCGAATCGAGTCGACCCCGAATATAGCGCAATACCTTGCGATCTGCCCCAGTTTCGCGGTCTTCTCCCGGACCGAGTCCTGCTCCTCTAGGACCGTGTCCGGGATCGCTACGCAGACCCTCCTCCCCGCGAGTGTCATCGACGTGTCTCTTGGGCGCCCGTCATAAGAGGTGTATGTTTTATCTGCTCGGGGCGACATGCTCACAGGCGATGGGAGTCCCTGTGTCATCGCCGGAGGACGACAAGGCCAAGATCGAGTACGAGCTGCGCGGCAAGACGCTCAAGGTCTACCTGTACGTCTTGAAGCATGGGAAGCCCATCGGGGTCAGGGAGGTCCAGCGCGAGCTGGGGTTCTCCAGCCCGAGCGTGGCATTCCATCACATCGAGAAGCTTACCCGGCTCGGGATCGTCGAGCAGGACAACATGGGAAACTACGTCCTGAGCAAGAAGGTCGACCCGGGGATACTCCAGGCCTTCGTCAACGTTGGGAGGTTCAACCTCCCCAGGCTCGGGTTCTACGCGGTCTTCTTTACCACGGTCGCTGCAGCATACGTAGTCGAGGGCTACAACTTCCTCGACCTGTACGCCCTGGTCGGGACGGTCGGGGCGGCCGCCGCGTTCTGGTTCGAGGCCGCCCGATTGTGGAGGAGGAAGCCGTTCTAGATGTTGGAATTAAGTAGCCGCGGTAGTATTGGACCCTAGACATGACTGGCGGCGTGAGGGGAGGAGGCTTTTTCGCGGGGGCGGTGGGCGGATTAGCCCTCGCGATCTTGCTTGTGGGGATAGTCTCGTTCCTGCCCCCCTCCAACATCGTCTCCCAGGCGGAGTCGGGGGTGGAGAAATACGCGGCGTCGAGCGGCCCGGCCTCGCAGACGGCGACGAGCACAACTAGTATTTCGGTTGCGTCCACCACAACCGCCCTGAGCACCACGTCCACGGCCACGCAGGCCGGCGCCCAAAACGCCGCCGCGAGCAGCGCATCTGCAGCGCCCTCGGTGACCGCCACGACCACGGTCTCTTCGTCAGCGTCTGCTTCGTCGCCGGCCCTGTCCGACTCGAACAGGCCCGTAATCCAAGGCGGGCTGAGCGCAGCCGGCGGCGCGCCGGGCCAACAGCGGCCAAACTCTGCCCTCACGGCCCTTCCGGGAGAGAGCATAGGGAGCCTTTTGGCGACGCTTTCTCCGCTGCTCATCGGCCTATTGGTCGCTGTGCTGATCTACGGCGCATACAGCAGGCGTCAGGACTCTTCCTAGTCGGGCAGGCTACGAGACGACGGTCTGGGACTGCTCTCTCAGGAACGTGAGGAGGTAGTTCGGACCTCCTATGCCCTTCCCGGTCGAGCCGCTCGCCTTCCAGCCGACGAATGACTGGGGCCCCGGCCAGGCACCGGTAGTGGCGCCTCCGCTCCTGTTGGCGTAGACGACGCCGAACTGTATCTTGTCCATGAACTTCGCGACCTCCTTCTTGTCCTCGCTGAAGATCCCGGCGGTCAGGCCGTAGTCGGTGTCGTTCGCCTCGTCAAGCGCTTCGTCGAGGGTCTTGAACTCGGCGACGACGAGGAGCGGGACGAAGAGCTCCCTCTTGAAGAGGTCGTGGTGGATCGGGAGGCCGGTGACGACGGTCGGCTGGACGTAGTACCCCTTGCGAAATGCTCCCTTGGTGATTGCCTCCCCGCCGAAGACGACTTTCCCTCCGTCCTTTTTGGCCTCCTTCACCGCCTTTACGAAGGTGTCCATCGCCGCTCCATTGATGATCGGGCCCATGAACGCGCCCTTCTCCCTCGGGTCCTGCACCGCGAGCGACGCCAGCCTCGCCTTCAGCATCTCGAGGAACTCGCTCTTCACCCCGCTCTGGACGTAGACCCGGGAGTTTGCGCTGCATTTTTGCCCGCTGTATCCGTAGGCAGCCCTGACGACCCCTTCGACTGCCTTCTTGAGGTCCGCCTTGTCCGTGATTATTGCCGGGTTCTTGCTGCCTAGCTCCATAAGGACAGGCTTGACGTATGGCTGGTGGGAGAGGAACGCGTGGTAGAGGTTCATCCCTACGGCCCTCGAGCCGGTGAAAGTGATGCCCGAGACGTCGGGGTTCTCGGCGAACTCGCCCGAGAAATTGGAGCCCGGGCCGGTCACGAAATTCACCGCCCCGGGGGGGACGCCCGCGTCCCTGTATACCTGGTAGAGCATCAGGCCTGTGAGCGGGGCCTCGCTCGTGGGCTTCAGGATGACCGTGTTCCCGGTCAGGAGGGCGCCGGTGGCCATCCCGTTGGCTAGCATGAACGGGAAGTTGAAGGGAGAGATCACAGGCCAGACCCCGAGGGGCTTCGCGATTATCTTGCCGTGCTCGCCAGGGCCTCCCTCGGTCTCCTTCGTGTATCCCTTGTTCTCTTCCATGATCTTTGCGTAAAGATTGATGGCGTCTATGGCCTCCCACGCCTCGGCGAGGGCCTCGAGCCTGTTCTTTCCCACCTCGTAGGTGATCGCGGCGGCGATCTCGAACTTCCGCTCGTCGACTATCTCGGCGGCGCGCCTCAGGATTCTGACCCGCTCGCGCCAGGGTGTTCCGCTCCACCCGGGGAAGGCGCGCTTGGCCGCGTCGATGGCCTGCTTGGCGTGCTCCCTCTGCCCGATCGGGAAGTAGCTGACGACGATAGTGGTGTCGATCGGGCTCCGGTGCTCGAACTCGCCCGACTCGGAGCGCACTTCCATGGCGCCGATGTGCATAGTATGGTGCTTGCCGAGCTGTGTGGAGGCGAACTTCTTCATGGCCGCCTCGTACTTGGGATGGATGCTCTCGTCTGCGAAGAGCGTGGTGTAAGTTATCTTTGGAGCTCTGGGCACGAAATTTTCCGCGCGCCGGCTCCGCTTCTTAATCTTTCCTCAGGCCTGAGGCCGGGAGAGGCTCGGGCCGTCGGGGACCTGCTTGACGTCGTATCCGAACACCTCTGTGAACCTCGCGACCACCTCTCTCTTTACCTCGTCGAACTCGACCTCCTTCCCGAGGACTTGCTTCATCGACGTGATCTTGTCAGGGTCAAGTCCGCAGGGCTTGATCAGGCCGAAGTAGGACAGGTCGGTGTTCACGTTGAGCGCGAACCCGTGGTATGTGACCCAGTTGGTCACAGCCACGCCGATTGAGGCGACCTTCCGGCCTCCTACCCACACCCCTGGATGGCCCTCGACCCGCGTTGACTCGACGCCGAAAATTCGGGTCGCGCGGATTAGGACCTCCTCAAGGTCACGGACGAAATGCTGAACGTTGGGAGTCCGAAGCCGGACGATTGGGTAGCCCACGAGCTGACCTGGCCCGTGATAGGTGGCATCGCCGCCTCTCTCGACCTTGAAGACCGGGATGTCCTGCGGCTTGAAGTTCTCCTGCGTGGTCTTCCTCCCGAGCGTAATGACGTGGTCGTGTTCGACGAGGATCAGCGTGTCGGTTTCGGTCTCGCCGTCAGCCCTCCGCCTGACGAGGTCCTTCTGGAGCTCCCATGTGCCTTGGTAGGGCTCCCGCCCCCTGTCGAGCAATACGAGGTTCATTTGCTGCATCAAATCCGCTACATCGCCTTCATCTGATGGATGGGCCTCCCCGCGGCGATCTCGGCGGCCTCCATCAGCGCCTCTGAGAGGGTCGGGTGGGGGTGGATTGTGAGGGCCACGTCGTCGACTGTCGCGCCCATCTCTATCGCGAGGGCCGCCTCGCTGATCAGGTTCGAGGCCTCGGGCCCGACTATCTGGACTCCCAAGACCAGGCCGGTCTTTGCATCGGAGATTATCCTGACAAAGCCTTCTGCTTCTCCCGAGACGAGGGCGCGTCCCAGGGCCGCGAAGGAGAACCGGCTCCTCTTTACCTGCAGCCCCGCTTCGACCGCGGCCTTCTCGGTGAGACCCACGCCCGCGATCTCCGGGTCGGTGAAGATCGCCCACGGGATGCTCTTCCAGTCCGCGGCGCTGGGCAGGCCCCCGATGACCTCCGCTGCGACCACGCCCTCCTTCGAGGCCTTGTGGGCGAGGAGCGGCTGGCCCCTCGCGTCCCCGATGGCGTACACGCCCTCGACGTTTGTCTTCATCTGCTCGTCTGTCACGATGAAGCCCTTCGCGTCGGTCTCGACCCCGATTTTCGGGAGGTTCAGGTCGGCGGTATTTGGCGTCCTCCCCACGCTCACGAGGGCGAGGCTCGCCTCCACGGTGACATCTCCGCCAGGGGTGGAGACCCGGGCCTTGAC
>JBGPFY010000018.1:0-9311 GCA_041483615.1 Nitrososphaeria archaeon
GAATTCCGGAGCATCCTGTAGTGCGGATATGGGTCACTCCGTACGTCTGGAGCAAATAGGTCGAGTGCCGTCGCTGTAGGGACCTTACCCCCCGCCGACCCATGACTCGTCACTTTTGTTCACCCGGCACCGTCTATATCCTCCTCAGGGACTCCAAGTAGTCGAGCGATTCGCGGAGGACGGACCGTTCGTCTTGGTCGCGTTTCATCGTGGCGAGGACCACAACCTCTTTCCCCTGTGATCGCGCCGCCTCGACGATCGAATCAGATAGAGTGGGGTGGGGACCGATTTCCACAAAAGTCCGATACCCGTCCTCCAGGAGACTACAAATCTCGGTGAGGAAGCGAGCTGGCTCGCTCATGACGCGCCACCAATAGGCCGCATCGAAATCCTCACCTCTCTGTTGTTTCCCGGTGACAGACGAGTAGACCGGGACCGTTTCAGTCTTGGGTGACAAGCCTTCGAGAGATGCAACGAAATCGTGTTCGGCTTCTCTTATTTCTGGAGTGTGAAACGCGAAGCCGATGTTCACGAAGCCGCAAGGAATCCCCCTCCCCCTCAGGAATTCCTTGAATCTCTCCAACGCGCTCTCTTCTCCTGCCACCACGGTCAGCGATGGGCTAAGCTCCGCGGCTACCGCCAGAGCATTGCCGTATTGCTGCGCAATCTTTTCAACGTCCGATGGGGCGGCCCTTACAAACACCATCTTGCCTGGTTTTATTTTGCCTTGTGTTATCCTGCTCTGACACGAAACTACCCTGATCGAGTCGGAAAGTCCGAGTACACCGGCCCGATGAGTCGCCGCGACCTCGCCCATGCTGAGTCCAGCTATGGCTGACGGCTCAATGCCACGGTCGCGAAAAATGGCGGTCAGTGCCATCTGAAGTGCCGTGACCGCCGGCTGGATGTATGGGCCTAGGTCATGCAGCCTGTAGTTGCTCTGGTCTCTCAGGAATTCATTGGTGAGCGACCATCCAAGATATCTTTGGATCTCCGAATCGGCCTGGTGGATCATCTCTCGAAAGACCGGTTCTTCCGCGTATAGAGTCTGACCCATGCAAGGCCACTGACCGCCTTGCGACGAGTACACGAAGACCGGGCTTCGAAGCCTCCTATCGGTTGGTGCTCGTCCGCTCGACGAAGGAGTGATCTGCTGTAGTGAAAGACTCGTGCTGTGGGCGCCAACATCAGGGGGCGCAATATCCGCTCTGTCTTCAGGCCCAACTCTCGACACTGGTAAGGCCAATTATCGAAGCGCCCTCGAGATGATTGGAGGCGCGTGTCCCACCGCAAAGGATGGCCCGCCCCAAGCTAACGCTGACCCCTTTTGAAAAGATAATGAGACCGTATCGCTGGTTGGAAAAACTTGGAAACCCGACTTGGAGGTGAAGATGGACGCGATTGTCACACGAGAACATTCGCCCCATTGAAAAAGCGACGCGTGTTCTGTCAACCCGTTCGCCTTGCTCCGACCCTGGCCGATTAATACCTCTTCGCAAGGCGCTGACGAGAGGGCGTAGGAGCGGGGCCAAGACCAACTTGGCTTACTAGCCAGTCCCAAAGGAAAACGCCTAGTTCCTGGGTCATCTTCGCTTAGAAAACGCATGAGACATGCATACGTATTTCCTTAAGTACTCTCATATGAATGAAGTTGGTGCGGTAAGTTGGTCTCCAAGATGGCTCCGCGGGCTGGCAAATTGGTGTCGAAGACGGTTCCGCCAGCCGGCCGGGGTTCTGCCACACCGAGGAAGTATTTGGTTAGATGGACTGTCGTCTTGGGGCGCGAGGAGTTGGAGAGGATGTCGGGGCGACCTGGGGCGCTTCAAAAGGTGCTCGACCACGTGAACAGAGCAATCAAGGGAACCAAGGTCGAAATCTATAGGATCGTTCCAATCGAGGAAGTGACCCAGTCCTTGCGGCCTGCCTCCGAGACAAAGCCGGCGCGTCCGGCAGGCATCGCCATTGCCGAAGCAAACTCCGTCGAGGAAGTAAGACGTAAGCTGGAGCAACTGGTGGAAGGCGTCAAGTTCGGGGGCCTTCCCGTGTCGGTGGAGAACTACCTTGAGTTTGAGATCAATCCCTTGGTTGAAATCGGGCATGGAGGTAAGGAATAACCATGGTGACTTTTACGGTCACGGGGGAGAAGAGGTACAGCGACGCCATCCTCAAGGCGGACATCATACAGTTCGCGAACGGCAGCAGGCTCGTGCTAGCGCCCACGGAGAAAAATGCAATTTGTTCGACCACGCTCGTGATAATCGCCGGCGAGATCGACATAACTGGTCACGCCACCATAACCTACGACCTGGACGGGGCTCCAGGCGACCCCCCAGAGTTGGTCTACGACCCGGACGACCCGGCACCACCCACGATGGGCGCCGCCGCGAACGGCTCCTCTGGCGGGTCGAGCGGGGGCGAGGGCAGCTACCCTCAGGCCAACAACGGCGGAAACGGGGGTCCAGGACACACGGGCCAGAAAGGAATCCCCGGGCTGAACGCCCCGGAATTGCAGATATTCGTGGGCGCGGTCAACCAGTCCTTCGCGGACGCGATCACAGTCAACTTCAAGGGACAAGATGGGGGGAAAGGAGGAAAGGGTGGAAACGGTGGGAAGGGCGGAAACGGCCAGAAGGGAGCAGCGTCTCAGGCTAGTGATTCGTGGTACGACGGAGACCAATGCGACCGAGAGCCGGGGCGGGGCGGCAACGGAGGCAAGGGAGGCGACGCCGGTTTCCCAGGCCAGGGGGGCGCTGGAGGCAACGGCGGGATCATCAAGGTATTTGCGCGGAACGCAACGCTCCCGAAGGTCCAGACTTGGAAGTACATCTACAAGGGTGGGAAAGGAGGAGCTGCAGGCGACCCTGGCCAGAAAGGAACCGGGGGAACCGGAGGCGCTCAGGGGACTCATAACGACCCTTGCCCGACAAGGCCCGAGTACGCCGGCGCCGGTGGCCCCGATGGCCAATCGATGGACGACATCGACGCCAACTGGCCCACGGACTTTGCAGGACCTGATGGCGTAGACGGAGACCTGGGACAGTTTGAGATCGATGTGGTGCCGATTTAGAGAGGTCGATGAAGTGAGATGATCGTAACACAAGTGTACACGGTAACCGGAAAGACCTACGTCGACGATGACATCATTTTCTGCCGCCATCTAGTTTTTGCGACCCCTGGGGAGTGCAGACTGGTGATTATTCCCAAGAAAGGTGCCTTACCAGGTGCACAACGCGTGCTGAAGATAGTGACTGACGACGTCAACTCGGTGCTTGCTGGCGGTGTGGCTGAAATCACCTACAACCTGGACGGCGACATTACGGTACCGCTGATTGAGAATGGGCTCGACCCCGAGACGCCTCCTCTACCCACCCTCCCTTCGAAGACCGGGGCCAAGGGCAGCCCGGACTTTTTGCTAGGCCCGTTGGACCCTGCATCCCCGAACTTCGTCCCCATTATCGACATCGGGGCCTTTCCAAAGGCCACCGCCGGGGGCGACGGAAAAGACGGGGGCAAGGGAGGAAAGGGAGTGAAGGGAGGCAGGGGCCCCATCCTTGAGATCTGGACAAAACAGATCATCGGCGACGTGGAGATTGACCTGAGGGGGCAGGGCGGCGGCGACGGCGGACAGGGAGGGGCCGGTCAGTACGGAGGGGCCGGTCAGACCGGGTCGACTGGTGTCGCAGGGGTGGATTCGAACTGGCTTGGGGTCCCCAGCGCCGTTTGCAAGCAGCCGCCAGGGATGGGCGGCGACGGCGGAAGGGGGGGAAACGCGGGTTGTGGCGGCGACGGCGGGGACGGAGGGGACGGGGGCGTCTTCAAGGTGTTCTTCCTGGCCGGCGCTGACCTGACCAAGTTCCACCGAGAACTCCAGGGAGGCAAAGGCGGGAACCCCGGGCCCGCAGGCAACCCCCCAGGCAAGGGAGGGAAGGCTGGGCCGAACGGAATAAACATCGCGCAATGCACAAGCCCCTTGGGCGCCCAGGATGGACCAGACGGAAGCCCGTGCCGGCAGGACACGGACTCGGGCAAAGGCGGCATTTCACAGCCCGGAACCGACGGGAAGGACGGCCAATACTATCAGTATCAGATAACCGCCATTCCACACGTGCCGGCCCTATGGCCGTGATGGGCCACTTTGGTGCCTCTACGGCTCCACTTCGCCAGCGCTCGCGAGGGCATCTCCCGACGATGGCAGTCGGAGGCCCCTCGCTCGAATCTGGTCGGCAACCAACCGCCTGAACTCGACCGTGCCTGAAATCGATTCTTCGGCCTCTCCCTTTGCCATCTCTCCGCCGAGAATGAGCTCCATGTCGTCGATGATCTCCGGACACGCAGCCTCGAGAGATTTCTTTAGGCCGGCGAACGGGACGTAGAATGACGGGTTCCTTCCCCGCCTGGCGTCTTCGAGGACGACGGGGCACCTCGAGAGCGAGTACGCCCAGAACCTGATGTAGAAGTTCGCGTTCGCCGAGTCCCCCCTGCTTGCCAGGGCTCTTGCGACCAGCTTCCTATACTCGAACTCCAGGGGAGAGAGGGAATACGCATAGTGACCGTGCGCCCTCCCGCTGACGCCCTGAGGCTGGCGGTTGGAGCACTTCGCGCTCACTGCGTCGTAGACCTTCTCCAGCGCGTGTAGCGAGGCCGTGGGTTCGCTCTCCAAGTGCAGGCTGGCGATGGCCAAGCGGTCGAGCTCGCAGCCCGTCTCAGCGGCCATTTGCCTCAGCCTCCTCATCGGCCGGGTAAGGAGGGCCATTGTGCTCTGCTTCAGGCAGTCCGCGAGTGCCATCGCGTAGTAAGAGTGCGCCGTCTGCAGGAAGAACAGCGCCGCCGGGGGAAAATCCAGATTCTTCGACGCCTCTTGGAGCGCGGCGTCCCCGAAGCCGATCTGGTAACCGATCCTTCTCTCCCAAATCGGCTTTTCGTGCATGTTGAGTCTTATGTCCTCGATGAGCGGCCCCACAGAGTCGGACCGCGTCCAGATGGTCTCCGACTCCGAGAGGAGATGGGGGAGTATCTTGTAACTCGCCGCATCGACGGGGTCGAGCATTTTCGAGACGGGTATCCACAGGACATCCACGAAGATCCGGCCTACGGGACCTTCGACCACCATCCTCTCCGGATACTCTTCCGGTTTCTCCCAGATCGAGAGGAGGTCCACGTCTGATACCTCGGGGCAGTCTTCGTCCAGGAGGGGCCTCCTGCAGAGGACACCGAGCGATTTAGGTTCCAACAGGCGGGAGGCCTTCCGTGCGGCTTCCCAAAGGGCGCCTTCAAGGCTCGCGTAGCCGCCGGGGCTTTCGGTCGTCACCCCGTTTCACCTCGCGAAAGCCTCTCGAACTCCGAGAGCGCCGTGAACACCGTGGCCGTGGTGTAAAGTCGCCTGTGGTCTCTGATGACCGCGCCGATTGCCCTCCCATCCTCTCTCCACCCCGCCTGCTTCCACGGCTCCCTCGTCGAGGGATGCGGAATCCGAAGGATGTGGTGGCTGTCCCACCCCCCGTCAGCCGACTGGTGGGTCAAGAGCCATTCCACTCCGCGCTCAAGGGCCGTCGCCGTGTCGGTCCCATTCGACCTGGGGCCGAGCATGAGGCCCCTCAAAGCGAGGGCCGTCGAGAACGGCCACCCCCCGGCGGTCTGCGAGCCCTGGGCCTTCCAGCCCCCATCGGGCAGCTGAGTCCTACCTATCCAAGACTGGGCCCTCCCCAGCCTGGCCGCGTCGCCTTGCCCTTCGAGCCCCTCTGTCAACGCCTCCGCGCAGAGTACGGTCGAATAGAGGTTGTCTGTCCACCAGTACGCGTTCCAGTACCCGTCCGCGGTCTGCGTCCTTCGGATGTAGGCGACCGCCCGCCCGACACCTTGCGGTGAGCCCGCCTCGACAAGCGCCCGCGTCGACGCGGCAGTGACGCACGCCTGGGAGGAGGACCAACCTTCGAACGAAATGTTTTCGTCGAGCGCCATGAAGCGTCCGATCGCGCGGGGCGCCGCGTAAGTCCTGAACCCTCCATCCTCGGGACTCTGGTGCTTCAAGAGGAACGAAGCCGCCCTCCCGATGGCTTCTCGGTTCGGGAGTCCGAGCGCCGAGAGAAAAAGGAGGCACCAGGAGGTCGAATCGGCGTCGGTGGGGACTCCGGGACAGTAGCCCCAACCCCCGTCATCAGATTGGCGCTCCAGGAGGCGAGAGCCCACGTGCGATAGCAGCCGGCTTCTCGCTACTCCGCCTTGCGGGGTGTGGCCTCGGGCCAGAGCAAGGCCGACATATCCAGTCACCCAATAGACGCTTTCGCCGGCCAGGGTCAGGAAGTCCGACCAATACAATTCGGGACTCACGCTCCCTTCAATGAAGCGAAGCGCGGCGTCGAGCGATGACCTTAGCCTCTCGGAGGGTACCAAGCTCCTTCCTATCCATGGGCGCGTTGGGGGCCAACGTCATCGGCAAGTGCGGCGCGGCTCAGTCCTCTTCGACTCGGTGACTAGACCTGTCCGGTCGGTAAATAAGACATCGGTGCACTCGCGCGTCGGGATGCCGGCGGCTCAACCCAAGAAGATATCTCCCCCGGGATGCCAAAGCGACAAATTTCCAGAGAGTAAAATGCGAGCGGGAAGGTCTAGCCTGGTTCAGTCCTCCGCCTCAAGGGCGATAGGAAGTGATAATTATGTCAGCCATGGGTCTTACCAATAGAAGACTTTGCACTCGGAAATGGTCTGGTTCTCGAGTCGAGAAGAAAAATGGAAGGTCAGTTTCTTTGGTGAGTTTTCTTGGACAGGCGTGAAGGAGATCTGGGATTGGGATAGTTGCACGATCGGACTGGCTAGAACTGTCAAGGACGAGAAACTGAAAGTCGTCGTTCGGAGTGGGACAACCAAGGTCAGCACCTACATGGGCGAGAGGCCCGTCGGGATTCGTTACATGTTAGGCTTTGATATCAAGGGAAAACCTCTCGAGCCCAGAACCGAGCTCTACACGGCAAGAAAAAACGTTCCGAAGAAGACAGAGGGCCCCAAGAACCGTTGGGTTCTTCAGCTTGATGACGAACACTGGATCTGGGAGTGGGCGCTGGACGGGGCTGACATCACATCTTCAAACACTTACAAGTTATACCGAGAGATAAGAAACGAAATCGAAAACCCTTCGAAGGAAGGAACAAACACCTTTGATGTAGACGTGGATACGCAGGATGAGAGACTGGTCCCGGTGATATACCAGCCGACCGTCGACTCTCTAAAGAACTTCGTGCGCGAAGTTCATTGTGCCAAGGGACCCACCGGCCCGGATGGACATTATGAGGTCAATGTCACGCTAATCTTCAACAATGAGAGGCTTCGGAAACACGGAATCTTGAATACTCTCTATGAAGCCATCCGTATGGTGCTCTACCGGAGGACGCTGGATGTGGAGTCGTTCAAGGTCCTGGTCAGGGAGAGGCCAGCAGACAACGGATTCGGTTTCGAAGGGATATACAGCGGCCAGCATGAAATGAATGACGACTCTATTCATGGAGACGCACCGCCTCCGCCCGCACCGGAGCATCCGATCAAATACTACTTCACGAATCACAAGCATCCCGTTGTGTTCGTGAATACCTCAAACCACGCGATGGCTGAACATGACACGAACGACCGACTTTGGAAGTGGGAGTATGTCGCATGGCTGGAAGACGCGCCGGTCAAGCTCGGGGAAGAGACTAGGGAACAGATTGAAGCGCGGTTCAAGTGAGTAAGACCGAACAAGCGCTGGCACGAACTACTCTCTTCGACTCCGACATTCGACGCTGGCACGAGGGCCTGAGCAGGTCGAGCCGAATCACGGCGGACACCAAGATAGGTTGCTTGTCTACGTCTGATTAGATAGTTGGGCCGAATCCTTTTAAGGTCAGACGGTGACTTGCCGCGTCGATGCTGAGGAAGGTTGCGCTGGCGGGCGTCGTCGCGCTTCTTTTGTTGGTACCGCCTGCGATATCCGCTGAGAAGCAAGTCGGAGTGTTGCGTCCCTTTGCCGACATGCCGTCTGGGCTCTCTGCAGAGGGGCTCGCAATCGACGACGGCCACTTCTATGTCGGTGCCATCAGCTTCACAGGCGCCGATGGAATGATTGTAGTGCTCGACAAGTCGGGAGCAGTCACGAAGGAATTCACGATCCCAGGACTCCCGATAGTCGGGCAGGTGGCAGTCGATGATGGGAGGCTATTTGCCGTCGCCTGCACGGCCTTCGCCGCGACGGCCACGGGCGCAGTAGTCCGCGTGGACTTGAAGTCTGGAGCTGTCAAGACCGTGGCGACGGAGTCGACCTGTCCTAACGGCTTGGCAATCGACCACAAGGGCAACATGTTCCTGACGAACATATTTGCCGGAACTGTCTCCAAGGTTGCCCCACACGGGGCGGTCTCGGTCTTCGCATCCGGACCTCTCCTGGCAACGGCAGCCATACCGGCGGGGTTTGTCATCGGTCCCAACGACATAGCACTTGACAAGAAGGGAACTGCGCTCTACGTGACCAATGCCGGGCTGAACACCGTTGTGAAGATCGAGATACAGAAGGATGGCACTGCGGGGGCGATCACGGATTTTGCGGTGGGAATTCCCACGCCGGACGGACTGGCGTTTGACCAGAAAGGGAACCTGTACGTCAATTCTCCCTTTACAAACGGAATCTTCGTCGTTGCGCCGGACGGCACCGTCAGCCCGCTGCCGCTTGACACCACGCAGGAGAGCCTGGACAACCCATCAAATGTGGCGTTCCAAGGGCACCAGCTGTACATCACCAATCTGTCCTTCACAACCGGGACAGGCAAGATTTCGGTTGTTGCGGAGCAGATTCCGGGCCTGCCCGTGTGATTAAAACAGAAACCATCGGCTGTAAGCCGGTCGTCTTTCAAGCCGCCCCGTCAGTCCCTGTAGACCCTGTCGTGGTGCTCGTAGTCCTCGAGGACGACCGTCCTTCTCGCCTCGTCGATCGAGAATGTCAGGACAAAGCTGCCGATGTGCGCCCTCCTCTTTCCCGCTAGGGGGAAACGGAAGGGCTTGTAGGCGTGAGGTTCCTCGGCTATTTCCTTGATCTTCTTGGCTATCGCTTCCATCTGCTGAGAGTATTTCTTGGCTAGCTTCCTGAATGCTCTGTCGAGTTGTTCTCCTATCTCAAGCTCATACATTCACTTCAAGCCGTACCTCTTCCGCAGGTCTTGGACGCTTCCGACTCTTACTATCCGCTCCTTCTGCACCCTCTTGAGCTTCTGGATGTATTCCGGCCTGACGTCGGACTCGAGCACGATCTCCTTGTACTGCTTGGCCATCTCGTTTATGGCCTGAGACTTGTC
>JBGPFY010000019.1:0-8923 GCA_041483615.1 Nitrososphaeria archaeon
AAGAGGTACCCGACGAGCTACGTCCACACATACTGTCTCGATGCAGCGCTCCGGCTGAGGATGGAGCACAGGTTCGACCCCTCCGAGATCAGAGGGGTCCGCTTCGGGGAGAAGATGCAGAACATAACCCTGTTCGCAGAACCGCAGAGGATCAAACGCGTGCCGAAGACCATCTACGACGCCAAGACGAGCAACTACTTCCTGATAGCCGCGGCGCTCCTGGACGGTGGAATTAGCATCTCGACCCTGACCGAAAAAAAGATCCGGGAGAGAGCAATCCTCGCACTGGCGGGGCGCGTCAGCTACGTCCGCGACGAAGGCGAATGCTGGGTGGAGGTCACACTCAAGGATGGGACGAAACTGAAGACCGCCCAGAACGATCTCGTGCCCTCCTCGAGGGAAGCGGTCCTTGGAAAATTCCTCTCGAACGTGGGCGTCGTTCTCCGTCCAGATCGCGGCCGAGCGCTGATGGCGAGCATCCTATCCCTCGAGAGCGCGAAGAACCTCCATGGAATCGTGGAGAACCTCGTGGCGTGACTCCGCCGAGAGGACGGAGCCGGAGCCGCTATCACGCCTCTTCCTCCTCGAGTCGAGATTCTTTTTATCCGACCCACCTCAGCCTAACCAGTTGCGCGACGTCTCCTTCGGCGTGTACCTTCCGACCTACGTTGGAGATCCGAGCCCGAGTCGGGCCGGAGAGGCCTTTCTGGGCGTCTGGGACTTTCCATTCCTATCCGCTCCCTCCTGGGAGAACATCTCTAAGATGGCCCTGAGCGCCGAGGAGCTTGGGTACGATTCGGTCTGGGCGTCCGACCATTTCGTCTTCGGAAAGAACGGGGCGGCGATGGAATGCTGGACAACCCTCAGCGCACTGGCACCGCTCACCTCGAGCGTTGCGATCGGAAGCCTCGTGCTTTGCAACAACTACCGAAACCCGGCCCTCGTCGCGAAGATGGCGAGCACGCTGGCCGAGGTCTCCTCGAATCGACTGATCCTGGGTTATGGGGCGGGGTGGTACGGGCTCGAGTACGGCATGTTCGGTTACCGCTTCCCACCTCCCGGCGAACGCGTGGCGATGATGACGGAGGGAGTCAGGATAATCAAGGGACTCCTGGAGGAGGGTCGCTTTTCCTTCAGCGGGCGCTACTATGAGATTCTGGATGCGATACTCGAGCCGAAGCCCAAGAAGAGGATACCGATCCTCATCGGCGGGAGGGGCGACCGACTCCTGAAGACTGTTGCTCAGCTCGCGGATGCCTGGGACATAGGGGTGAACGTCGCGCCAGCGAATTACAGGGAGCGGGTAGAAGCCCTCAGAGGCGAGCTTCGAACCGAAGGTAGGAGGTTTGACGAAGTTGCGAGGAGCATACACATCCAGGTCATCTTGGGAAGAGATGAGGACGAGGTCCGAAGAAAGAAAAAGGTGGTCTCAAGCATAGTCGAGCGTGCGGAGCCGAGGCTCAAATACAAACCCTCCCCGGACTTCAAGGTCGACCTGGATAGCGCTCTCATAGGTACGCCCGGGAAGGTCAGCGCGAAGCTAAAGGCCTATGCGGAGCTGGGGTGCCAACGATTCATCCTGATATTTCTGGACTACCCCGGGAAGGATGCGCTGGAGCTCTTCTCCTCGAGCTTCCTCTGAGTCGTCAGGGCTCGAGCTTCGTTGCATCTCTCTCCGCGCATCTCTGGTTGACGAGGCATCACAGGAAGACTGCCTCGTTTCCGGAATTTGCAGATTCTAGCCAGATCCGTCCAGACCGAGCCTCTTGATGGCCTTCTTGAGCACAGGCAATCCCACCCGCCCGGCCTCGTCTGGGAGCGGGTAGCCAAATGTGTCGAGCGAGATGGTGCCCGAGTATCCTATCTCGGCGAAGGCGTCCACGATTCCGTCGATGTCCAGCCGCCCCCTGCCGAGGGGATAGTGCAGCTCAGACGTCCTCTGGTCGCTGTCCGAGAAGTGGATGAGCTTGATTCTCTTGCCGAGAACTCCGATGGCCTCGATGTACCCCTTCGGCTTGCCCACGCCAAAATGGCACGAATCGTAAAGAACACCGAAGTACTTTCCGTCGAGGGAGTCACAGAGCTCGGTAAGGAAGTCGAGGTTCATTCCTAGACTGAAGGGATGAGGCTCCACCAGGATGCGGACTCCGTACTTTGACGAGTGCTCAATCACCTTCCCGAAGAGGCTGATCGTCTCCTTGAGGAGATCGCCCTCGTCTCGAGTCCAGACCTTGGGCCTGACCCCCTCCCAAACGAGAAGATCCTTCACCCCGAGGCTTCTCGCAAGGTTGACATTCTCATTGAGCCCCCCGAGAGTGAGCTTGAACGAGTATTCCGAGTCGAAAGGACGGAAGTACTCCCCGTCCACGTCGTTTAGAGCGCAGATCCCGACACCCTTCGTCTTCGAGAAGCTCACGAACTGCTCTATCAGCTCCGGCGTCTTGCACCTGACGAGCTGCGGCTTCCAGATCTCCAGTCCGTCGAACCCAGATTCCGATACCCTTCGTATCATTTCTTCCAGTGGATACTCGCCGTAGCTGATGGAGCCTGCGCGAAGCAGAGGAATCTGTCGGGGCATGTCGGTCAGCTCGCGCCTCGCGGACGAGTATAAAGATTTGAGACGATGAAACCGCGGCGGCATCGCCGGGCGATCGGGGAAGACCTATAACCGCACGAAGTGAATTGCGCTCGCGTGAGCGGTTCCTGAAGGCAGCCGTGCTCTACGAGATAGGGAAGCCCCTCGAGATTCGAGATGTCCCCATCCCGGAGATTGGCGCGGAGGATGTCCTCATCGAGACGCGCTCCTGCGGAATCTGCGGAACAGACCTCCATCTGGTCGAGGGTTTCGGTTACGTTCCGAAGTTGCCGCACATACCGGGACACGAACCTTCGGGCCTGGTCTCGAAGCGGGGCGCGAACGTGGCGGCGCTCCGAGAAGGCGACAGGGTGGTCCCGCACCTCTTCCTGAGGTGCGGCAAGTGTACGTATTGCATGAGCGGGAGGGAGAGCATGTGCGCGGAGCTTGAGGGCATAATAGGGGTGACGGTAGACGGGGCGTTCGCAGAATACTTCAAAGCTCCGGCTAGGAATCTCTTCAAGATCCCCCACAATGTCTCATTCGAGGAGGGAGGCCTCCTCGCGGACGCCGTGGTAACCGCCGTGCACGCCGTCTACGATAGGGCGAACGTCGGCAAGGGAGATATCGTCGCGGTCATCGGAGTCGGCGGGGTCGGCCAGGTAATCGTGCAGCTTCTCAGGGCGATTGGTGCGCGCGTGATTGCGATCAGCAGGAGCGAGAAGAAGCTCTCCATCGCTCGCGAGCTTGGGTCTGACATGGTAATCAGAGCCGGCGACCCTGATCTATCCCGTAAGGTCAGGCAATTCGGAGTCAACGGAGCTGACGTCGTGATCGACTGCGCGGGGACAGAGGAGTCCATGAGGGAATCACTGGCCTCCGTCAAGCGATGCGGAAGGATAGTGATGGTAGGCGAGGAGAAGGCGCTCTTTCCTGCCGACACGATAAGGATCGCGCAGCATGAGCTCGAACTCGTGGGTTCCAGAAACGGGACCCTGGAAAACATGAAGGCAGGCCTCGAGCTGCTCGCTTCCGGGAAGTTGAGGCCAGTAATCTCAGACGTTTACGAGCTCGATCAGGTCAACCAGGCACTGGATCGGGTCCGCACGGGGGCCCAGGGAAGGGTAGTCGTGAGGGTATGAGCTTGGATCACGAAAGGTCAGGGAAGGAGTGAACGCCCCCCGTGTTTGACAGGCTCTTCGAGCCCATCTCCATCGGTCCGGTCACCCTCAAGAACCGGATCCAGCTGCTGCCGCACAACACGCTCTTCGACATCCAGACACTCATCCCATATCTGGCGAGGAGGGCCCAGGGAGGAGCCGGGCTGATCGAGGTCTCGCTGGCAACCCCCATAAGAGATGTCGGAGAGTTTCCCGCGGGGGCGGTCGATGCCTGGCCCTACAAGGGCTACGATCGAGAGATAATCCCCCACTACAGGATGCTCTCGAAGGCCATCCACGACCACGGAGCGAAAGTCTTCGTTGAGCTGGCCGCGGCGGGTGGAAACAGGAGCGCCAAAAGGGGAGTCTCGCCCGTGCCGGGCGGCTCCCTTCGCGTGACGCCCCGGCAGTTCACCGAGGGTGAGATCGAGCGCCTCGTCGAAGACCACGCGGTCGCCGCCAGGTACATCCGCGATGGAGGGATGGACGGCCTCGATCTCCACGGGACCCACGGGATGCTGCTCGAGGAGTTTTACTCAAAGGCGACCAATCACAGAAGCGACAGATACGGAGGCTCCCTGGAGAACCGTGTCAGGGTGATCAAGGAGATCATCGCGAGGGTGAAGGAATCGACGGCGGGAGAGATCGCAATAGGGATGAGAATCGACGCCGACGACAAATTCCCACACGGCAACAACCTTCAGGACCAGGTGGAGCTAGCCAGATCGCTGGACGGGTTACTGGACTTGATCAACGTCGACATCGGCTTTGAGCACCAGTCGATGCACATCGCGATCGCTCCAATGTATCAGGAACCCGGATACCAGCTCTACGCCACCCGCGCGATAAAGGCGGCGGTGCGCAAGAGCCCGATCGGGGCCGCGGGGAGGATACTGGATCCCGTGCTCGCGGAGCAGATCTTGGAGAGCGGCGATGCCGACCTGATCGGGATGACGCGGGCGTTGATTGCCGATCCGGACCTGCCCAACAAGGCCAGGGCGGGGAGGCTGGATGAAATCCGGATCTGCCTGGGCGACAATCAGCGGTGCGTGGGGAACATGCTTCGCGGGCTCGAGATGCGCTGCACCATCAACCCCCTGGTCGGAAGGGAGGGGGACCGCGCTCTGGAGAGCTTCACTCAGGCCGAAAGAAGGAAGAGGGTGCTGGTCATCGGCGGAGGAGTCGCCGGTATGGAGGTGGCCCGTGTCTGCAGGGAGAGGGGCCACGAGGTGGTCCTCTACGAGAGAAATGACAGGCTTGGAGGGAACGTCAACCTGGCATCGAAGCTGCCCGGCCGAGATTCTCTCCTGGCGATCGTCAGATGGTACGAGGGGCAGCTGAAGAGGCTGGGGGTGGACCTCAGGCTCAACGTTGAGATCCCCCGGGAGAAGGAGGCCGTCTCATTTCTGCTGGCTGATGCCAATCCGGGCTGCGTGGTGCTCGCAACCGGGAGCAGCCCCAACCGGGACGGCATGCAGAGCTTCAACTATGAAGCCATAAAGGGGCACGAGTTTGCCACCACGATAGACGACGTGCTGGGCCAGGATGCGAAGGTCGGCCGGAGCGTCGTCATCCTCGACGAATCTGGCTTCGTAGAGGCCGTGGCACTTGCCAGCAAGCTTGCTGCCTCTGGATCGGGGGTCGAAGTGGTCACCAGGGACGTGGCACCAGCGCTGGAGACCCAGTGGAGCCTCCAGATCCCGTACCTCTATGAAAGCGCCCTGAAACTCAAGGTCGTCTTCACGCCGAACACCTTCATTCGAGAGATCGGTCCCAGCTTCGTCAGGCTGTACAACATTTACACGGGCGAGGAGACCCTGAGGGAGGGCGTGGACAACGTCATACTCAACACCGGCAGGACGCCCAGAGATGACCTCTTCGCCCTATTTTCCGGGGCTGTCGGCGAGGTCCACACGGTTGGTGAGTGCAACCTCGCCGGCCGCCAGATCGGGGATTCGATCTCGGAAGCCTTCGACCTCGCCCGAGCCATCTGAAAGTTCGCGGAGCGCTCGTTGGGATTGAATTAAATATGCTCCGCAGAGATTCGCTGCGCTGCGAGAGATGGACCAACAGAAGCTGATAATCACTGCGACCGTTGCGCCTTCCTGGATATATCCAGATGCAAAGAACAACGCAAAGACCCCCGAGGACGCTGTTGACGAAGTGGTGCATGCCTGGAAAGCTGGGGCGGCCGTGGCGCACGTTCACGGGAGGATGAATTTCAAGGAAGACGAGTGGAGGTGGGTGATCAAGGCGATCCGCGACCGGACGGACGTCATCCTACAGGTGGGCCTCTCCGCGCTCCTGATACCCGAAAGAGTGGCGGTGATCAAGATGAGACCCGACATGCTCTCCATCATACTCAACCATCACGACGAGGCCTTTCCGAAAGTCAAGATGAGCTTGCTTCACGACAGGGCGGAGCTCGAGGAGTATGCCGGACTCTGCAAAAAGTACAAGATTCGACCCGAGTGGGAGGTGTGGCACGCCGGCTCCGTCTGGAACCTGAACTATCTCGTGGAGAAGAATCTCCTCAAGCCGCCTCATTTCGTCACCCTCTTCTTCGACTGGCCGGGCGGGATCTGGTCGCCTGCGACCGCCGAGGAGCTCCTACATCGGGTGAAACAGCAGCGGTCGGACTCTCTGATCAGCGTGAGCGTCATGAGCCACGAGCAGAGCAAGATGGCGGTGATGTCGCTCCTCTTCGGACATCACCTGAGAGTCGGGACCGAGGACAATCCCTACTACTTTCCGGACAGACTGGCGAAAAACAACGGCGAGCTCGTGGCCAGAATGGTGCGCATAGCGAAGGAGGTCGGCAGAGAAGTGGCCAAACCAGAAGAGGCGCGGCGGACGATAGGCGTTCTCAACAGCTAGGAAGCGGAATGTACACCTGCCTCCTGGGAATAACCGGCGTAGGAACCCGCTATCCCGAGGAAGTAAGAGGCTACCTGAGACGCAACAATGTAGAGCCCGTAGAAAACCCGCGCTCGAGGGTGCTCAGCGAGGAAGAGCTGATCGACGTGATCCCCGAGGTGGACGCCGTCCTCGCCAGCGTCGAACCCTACACTCCGAGGGTGCTCAGGGCTGCCAAACGTCTCAGGGTGATTTCGAGGGTCGGCGTCGGCCACAATAACATCGATCTGGCCGCAGCCACGAAGAAGGGGATTTCGGTCACCTGGACGCCCATACCGGAGCTCGCCTACGCGGTGGCAGAACACGCCTTCGCGCACACCCTCTCGTTCGCAAAGAAGATCCCGTTCATGAACAAGGATGTGAGGGAAGGTCGATGGGAGAGCGAGAAGTGGAGCACGCAAATGGGCGACCTCTACGGTTCGACCATGGGTCTGCTCGGGCTGGGACGGATCGGGAGCGAAGTTGCCAGTCGCGCAAAGGCGTTCAGGATGAAAGTCATCTATCACGATGTTGTGCGGAGGAAGGATCTCGAGAAGTCCCTCGGGCTGAGATACGTGTCTTTCGAGAAGCTCTTCGGCGAGGCCGACGTGGTCTCGATACACACCCCGCTCACGCCCGAGACGAAGGGGATCGTGAGTCGACGGGCGATCGCCCTGATGAAGAAAGACGCGGTGCTGGTGAACACCGCGAGGGGTCCGATCGTGGACGAGGTGGCCCTCGCGGAGGCCCTCGAAGGGGGGAAGATCGGGGGCGCGTGCCTCGACGTCCTCTCCGAGGAACCCCCCAACGAAGGGCACGTCTTTTACAAGCTCGGGGACAGAATCCCGAACCTGCTGCTCACCCCCCACCTCGACTATGGTCGGAGGACTGCCAGCGCGATGATCATGACCGCCGCGGGAGATCTGATCAGAGTCCTCGACGGGAAGAGGCCGAAGTATCTGCTCAACGCGGACGTCGTTCCGAGGAGGCTGCCCCGCTAGTTAGTCGGGGGCGCTCACGAAGGGGGAGTCGCCCCTCTTGGGGGTTATCTCGCTGACCGATCGCCTCCCGATCAGGAATGTCCGTTCCACCTGATACGAGGCACGGCCAGGATCGTAGATTGGCGTCTCGATGTTTATCGTCATTCCTTCTTCGAACGGGATCTCGACGCTCTCGTCGACAACCCCGTCCCTGATTCGGCCCAACCCACCCTTGTTGATTATCGGGTGTTCACGCGTCTCCATTCCTATGCCGTGGCCTTGGTATCCCACGCCCCTGATCCCTTCGCGCTCGTAGGCCCTCGAGAACCAGGCCAGGACCTCCGCTGGCGTCTTCCCCGGGCGGAGCATCTCCACCGATCCCTCGACGACGCTCCACAACCTCGCATGCATCTTTTCCGCGTCCTTCCTCCCGCTCCCGATTACCAGCGTTGTCCCGGTGTCGGCGTAGTACTTCTCATAGACGCATCCGCAGTCGACCGAAGTGAACTCGTTCTTGCCGAACGAATACTCCCCCGAACTTGAGATTCCCATCCCCCGAGGCGAGAAGATGTAGTGCTCCACCGAGGCGCCCCGCGAAGCCACCTCCCTTCCGTATGCCAGCATCATCCGCGCCGTCTTCTCCCCTGGTGTCGCGACGGAGAGGCTCTTGTTGAGCGCTGCCTCGTTTATCCGCGCGGCTGTCTTGAGGCGGTCCACCTCTTCTTCTGTCTTGACCATCCGAATGAGGCGTATGAGCTCAGGGCAATCAAGCAACTCGATCTTTGGAAACGACCTCTTGAGCAGACGCTTCGAGCCCTCGCTCATGTTGCTCAGCTCGACGCCGACCCGACCCGAGTCAGTGGAGAGTTCCTCGAGGACGCTTACCAGTGCGTCGCCCGGCGTCGGTCTCTGCTTCGAAACCGCACCCTCGAATGCATCTTGGTAGACATCTTTCGTTCGCCTCTTCGCCGGTTCTACCCTGACCGAACCATATCCTCGAATCTCGACTCCGGTGTCGGCGAGGAAGGGGGCTGTGAACGTCTCCACCACGAGCTTGGGCCCCGAATCCGGAGAGACGATCGCGTACGCTTGTTTGAGGGTTTTGGGACCGCCCGGGATGAACATGTTCTCCCTGAAACTCCCGTACATCCAACAGTCGAAGCCCGTCAGATAGCCGACGTTGGTGGGAGAAGAAGCGACGATTGCATCGAGGTTGTACTTCTCCATGCACCGTCTCGCCCTCCCCGTGTTCATGAGCGGTGAGTCACGCATCTGGCCGGCAAAGCTGGAATCCATCCTTAAGGATTCTGGGA
>JBGPFY010000020.1:0-8811 GCA_041483615.1 Nitrososphaeria archaeon
GCGAGCATCCGCTTCATGTCCTTCTGGAAGTATATCGAGGCCGCGGCAACGCCCATCGACAACAGACCAAGGATTATCAGCAGCTCGCTGGGGAGAGCGGTTCCAAGCGTGCCGGAGGCTATGATGTTGAACCTCAGGACGCCGTAGATGGCGCAGTTCAGGAGAACGCCCGAGAGGAGCGCGCTGACAGGCGTAGGTGCCTCGCCGTGGGCGTCGGGCAACCAAGTGTGCATCGGGGCCAGACCGGCCTTGGTTCCGAGGCCCACGAGGACGAACACGTAGGCGATCTTGACGATGCCCGGGTCGAGAAGGTTGGCGTCCGCAGCCATGCTCGTCCAGTCCATCCCGGAGCCCGACGCAGCCGCGGCGGGAGAGATGTTAGTGTTGGCATAGGAGAAGAGGACTATTCCGAGCAGGGCGAGGGACAGGCCTACCGTGGCAACTATCAGGTACTTCCACGCGGCCTCTATTGCTCCCTGATTCGTGTAGAGCATTATCAAGAAGACCGAGACGAGGGTCGTCGCCTCTATTGCGACCCACATGAGCCCCATGTTGTTCGCTAGAGGGACGAGGAGCATCGTCAGCACGAAGCAGTTGAAGCCCTGGTAGTATCTCACGATGTGCCTGTCATCGACCACACCGCGCTCGTATTGTTTTTCCATGTAGCTGACTGAGTAGAGCGCCGCGACGAAGCCCACGCCCGCTATCGGGATCAGGACAAGAGCCCCGAAGGCGTCCAGGTAAAGGAAGCCGCCCAACGCGGAGAACTGTGTCTCCGAAATGACGCCGGCGACCAGGCCCAAGGTCTGGAGCAGCACGAGCAGGACGGAAACGAGGGTGATTACCTCAGCTGACCTCTTCCTGCGCGTGAGAGTGACTAACGCCAGGGCCACCGCAGGGGTAAGGAGGACAGTGAGAATCAGTGTGCTCCACCCCGAGGGGACGGCCCCCCCATTCAGGTCAGCTAGGAAGGTCGACCACACGGCCACTCAATCATCCTTGAGGTTCTCAAGACTGGCGATGTCAAACGAGTCGAATGTCTGGCTCATTCTCAGCAAGAGCAGAGCGGAGATCACTACGCCGACAAGGATGTCAGCTAAGATCCCTACCTCGATGATTAGGGACACGCCTTGCGTGAGAGCCGTCGTGAAAAGGAACAGCCCGTTCTCAATAATCAGAAGTCCGACCACCTGGTTCAGGGCCATCCTCCTGCTGACCATGACGAAGAGGCCGATGAAGAAGAGCGAGATTGAGACGGGAAGATATGTGATTGCAAAGACGTCCAACTTGGCCGAGATGAGCGTCTCATGGACTAGGCCGTAGGAGAGGGCGACGAGCAGCGCCGAGATCAGGAGCGAGAGCCTTATGCTAACGAACGGGTTCGCCTCGATCTTGAACTCATCCTTCACCGACTCTGTCACCCGGACCAGCAGCCTTGGGATTATGATGGCCTTGACGGTCAGCGTCAGAATCGCCGCGGCGTATATCTCCCAGAAGCCGGTTTCGTACGCGATTACCGCCGTGGACCCGGCGAGGACGACTGACTGGTAGCGATAGGCGCTCAGCCAGCCCGTGAAGCTTCTCCTCACGACCACGCCGAACGTGGTTAGAAGAAGGCCTACAGAAGAAAGGGTAAGGATGTCAGATAGTGGGATTTGCATTTGCATCTCTCCGACTACAAATAGAAGAAGATCATCCCGACCATCGCGCTCGCGACGGCCGCCGTGAGCAGGTCCGCGACTCTGAAGAGCCGCCATTTCGCCACTCTGGTCTCCACGTAGGCGACCAACGTTGCGAGGAGGACTACCTTGACCAAGACGACGAGGGCGCCGAACCCCAGGAGAAGCAGTCCGGCATCGATTGACGAAGGCATCCCCAGCGGCAAGAACAAGTTGGCAAGCAGCGCGAGCAGGATCAGTTGCTTCGTAGACTGTGACCACTCGATCAAAGATAGGCTCCTGCCGGAGTACTCCAAAAGCATCGCCTCATGCACCATGGTCAGCTCCAGGTGGGTGGCAGGGTTGTCGAACGGGAGCCGCCCGGTCTCGGCCAGGATGATGATGAAGAAGGCGATGAGACCGAAGAGCATGGTCGGTGCTATCACAACGCCGGACTGTGCGGCAGCGGCAACCAGGCTCGTGATGTCCGTCCCGCCGAGCGTGAGAGAGACGACGAAGATAGTGAGGAACAACCCGGGCTCAACCAGCGACGACATCATCATCTCCCTGCTGGTGCCGAGGCCCCCAAAGGCGCTCGCGGCGTCGATCCCGGCCAACATGATGAAGAAGCGGGCGAGGGCCAACAGCCCAAGCACCAGCAAGACGTCTCCCGCGGCGCTGAAGGGGCTGAAGGGCACGAAGACGGGGACGAAGAGGGCCGCCGTCATTGTCGCGAGGGCGACCACCCACGGGGTAGAACGGAAGATCCAGGAGCTGTAATCCGAAACGACCTCATCCTTGCTCCATAGCTTCGACAGGTCGTAGTAGGGCTGGAGGACGCTCGCACCGATTCTCTTCTGCGTCCTCGCCTTCACTTTCCTCATGATGCCGGTCAGGAGCGGTGCGAGCGCGAATACCCCCGCTACCTGCAAGGCGCCTATGGCGACGGCACTCAGAGCGTAGGGGATCAAGGCTGGAGGACCACCAGAACCAGAAGGGAAATCGTCACGATCATGATGTAGAGGAGATACGAGTTGATCTTTCCAGTCTGTATCCTGCGCACCCGGTCGAGGACGCCCACGACTGCACGGAGGGCCGGAGAGTAGAGATGGTCCTCGAAGACCTCCCTCGTCTCTGAGGTGACGCTTACTGACCGCTTGATGAAGCGATTCGAGTCGGAGTAGTAGTCCCGTCTTACGCTCGTGTGCGGCCTGTAGAACGACTTGAACACTGTGCGAATGGGCTGCGAGAGCGAAGTGGCGGTGTACTCGGTCCGCTCGTCCAGGGCACCGAATCCGCCCTCCCAGGTTGTGTAGCGCCTCGTGGTGGTCTTCCGTCCGGAGCCGGCGGCCAGGACGAAGCCCAACAGCGCAGCCCCCGCCGACCCGCTGAGGACCAGGACCGTCGGCATGGACAGGCTGCTCACCGACCTGAGGCTGCCGGAAACGTATCCCACTGTGAGCGGACCGAACGGCGCGTAGGAGCTGACTAGTCTCATGTCAAAACCGAATGCTGAAGCGATTGTCGAGGTGGCCACGAATGGCAGGACACCCAAGACCACGCACAGGGACCCTGCAATCGTCATCCCCGCGATCATCGACTTGGGGGCCTCCGTGGTATCCTCCGCGGCCTTCGACCTTGGCCTCGATAGGAAGGAGATGCCGAACAGCTTGACGAAGGTCGCCAACGCCAGTCCGAGGGTCAGCGCGAAGGCGATGCTGGCGAAACCAATGGAAAGCTGAAGCACGACGTTTGGAACTTGGTATGAGGAGAGCAGCGCCTGCATCGTGAGCCACTCGCTCACGAACCCGTTGAGCGGGGGGAGGCCGGCGATGGCGATCGACCCGACAAGGAAGAACAGGGCAGTCCAGGGCATCTTCTTCACCAGGCCGCCCATCTGATTCATGTCCGCGGTCCCTGCGCGCATTACCACGGACCCGGCTCCCATGAAGAGGAGGCCTTTGAACACGGCGTGGTTCAGCGAGTGGTACATGCTCGCCAGCAGCGCGAGGGCGGCAAGAGATTCGAGGCTGAACGACATGAATACCGCCGAGAGGCCCAGACCTAGGACGATGATCCCGATGTTCTCGACACTGTGGTAGGCCAGAGCCCGCTTGATGTCGTGCTCCACGGCCGCGTATAACACCCCGACAAGGGCGGAAGAAGAGCCCGCGATCACCATGAGCAGGCCCAACCACGCGTCTCCAGGGGAGCTGGGGACGGCGAAGTCCAACGTCACTCGGACCAGTCCGTAGATCGCGACCTTCAGCATTACCCCAGACATGAGAGCAGAAACGTTGCTGGGCGCTGAGGGGTGCGCCTTCGGGAGCCAGATGTGCATTGGGACCAGGCCTGCCTTGGTGCCGAAGCCGACCAAAGCCAGCACGAAGACAAGGTCCTTCGTGTAAGGGGTCAGCTGGCCTGCGGCGCTCCTGAACGAGTCGAATGAAAGACTCCCCGTCTGGAAATACAGGACGAGGAACGCGGCCGTGATGAGGGCGGTGCCCAGGTGAGTCATTACCAGGTAGGTGATGCCTGACCTGAGGTTTGTCTCCTTCTCGTGCTCGTAGACGACGAGAAGGAAGGAGGCCAACGACATGAGTTCCCAGAAGACGAGGAACGAGAACACGTTGTTGGTCGCAGTGACCAAGAGCATTGACAGGACGAAGAGGTTCAGCAGGGAGCCGAGCGCACTGATGCTGTGCTTCCCGGAGTAGGCGTCTGCGTACCCCAACGAATAGATGGAAACGGAGATAGCGACGAGCCCGACTATCAGCATGAAGAAGGCGGCGATCCCGTCGACGTACAGGGCGATGCTCAGCGACGAAATCGGGACGGCTAGAGAGGAGGAGAGCCGGACGACCGACCCTGACACGAGTATCGAGGCGGAGAGGACGATAGTCAGGAGCGAGCCGAAGGCCGCAGGTACGAATGAAGCGATGGCGGCATTCCTTCCGTTCCGGAAAAGAAGCGGCAGCAGGGCGCCTGCGACATATAGCGCGATTGCCGCCAGAAAAAGGATAGAGGATTGATCGCCAATGTCCATTTATGCTTCAGATTCTCTTTTGGTGTCAGGCTTTTCCCAAGCGGCCGCTTAGATCGGTTTTGGCCAAGGCAAAAGTGGGTTATCGGGCCGACGCCGCAAGGTGTGTTATTAAATATTCTCAGTTTTTCACAATTAGGGAAATGCAGAAATGTGGCGAATTTCGAGTTTACCTCTGGTTGAGAGGCCAAACGTCACTGGAAGTCTGGGGTAGTGGTATCCGGAATTACGGGAATTCTGGCTTTCTCAAAAACTGCGGAAAGTCTTAAGATTACCTAGGAGGAGACCGAGTCTTATTGCGAAGCTCGAAGACAAGGACCGTCAAGACCTATCTGACGCACTTTCCCGTCAAATCCTATCTTGAGGCGGGCCTCCTTTCCAAGGAGACAACCTGGAGAATCATGGACCACATTAGGCAAGCGGGAGCTGAGGGCATTACGGCCGAGGACATAACAGAAAGGGAAAAGATTCCTGCAAGCCTGGTCTATTCAACCCTCAAAGAACTCTATCGCCTTGAGTTCATCTTCCTGTACCCAAGAGAGAAGAAGCGCAAGGGAGAGAGGAGGAAGAGGTTCGTCTGCGAGAGGAGCACGTGGGGGAAGTACCGCATCGACCAAGAGTTCGACATGGCGCTGAGGGTGAGCGGCATACTCGAGAGAATCACTGACGAGATGCGTCGGCCTATCACCAAGGCGCTTCAGGACGCATACGAGCAGTTCGGCGCAACGAAGGAACTCCAGAGATTCATCCCCACAAAGGACGCCAACATCTGCCCGAACTGTCAACGCAGCCACGAAGCGATGGAGTTCTTCTACGCGACGCTACTCCGGTCGCTCGACCTCATGATAACGGAATCTGAAGAGTTCAAGAAATTCCTCGTGGACAAAGGATACGCAACCAACGAACCATGAAACCCGCCACATGGAGGCAAGGAGAAAGAGTGGGGCGAGGGTGCGAATCGCTTTTTTTCGTCAACCGTTGGTACGTGTTCCTTCCGCCCATCAACAGTCAGTTACTTTTTTTTAGGAATCCGCTTTTCGAACCAGTTCAGGTCTGGGCCCGACCGCCCACATTCACAGACCACTCATTCCCGTAGTGTCTCTCGGAAAAAGGTACATGAATGCTTAAGTGGCATTTCTTCATGAATACGCCGAGATAAAGGGGATTGGACACAAACGCAGTCGCAACATTGAAGGGTCAGGTCAGAGGCGAGGTAATCTTGCCTGGAGACGGAAGTTATGACCAGGCGCGGAAAGTTTACAACGCGATGATCGACAAGCGGCCTGCAGTCATCGTCCGCTGCGCCGACGTCACGGATGTGGTTGCAGCCGTGAAATCGGCCCGAACCGAGGGCCTAGCCGTGGCCATTCGCGGTGGTGGGCACAGCGTGCCAGGTTTCGGAACCGCAGACGGCGCTCTCGTCATTGACCTTGGCCGAATGAAGGGCATCCGAGTGGACCCCGTTTCGAAGACCGTCTGTGCCGAAGGCGGTTGCACATGGGGGGATTTCTACCACGCGACATACGGGTTCGGTTTGGCCACCACAGGCGGCATCATCTCTACTACGGGGATCGCAGGGCTAACGCTCGGTGGAGGCATCGGCTACCTCACCAGAGGGGTAGGACTGTCACTGGACAATCTGATTTCGGCCGACGTCGTCCTTGCTGATGGGTCATTTGTCACCACGAGTGAGAAGGAGAATCCCGACCTCTTTTGGGCGCTGCGCGGGGGTGGAGGCAACTTCGGCGTGGTGACTAGCTTCCAGTATAGGCTGCAGAACGTCAAGGACATCGTGGGAGGACCAATCTTCTTCGAGGTCGAGGACGCCCCAGCCGTCATGCGCGCCTACGACAAGTACATCACTAACGCGCCTCGACAACTAGGGGCTTTCTTCGCGTGGCAAATTGCCCCGCCTCTTCCCTTCATCCCTAAGAATCGTCACGGCGACACCCTCTGCGCTATGGTCGTGTGCTGGACCGGAGCGCGCGACCAAGCGAGCAAGGCCATTGCGCCGCTGCGCGGTGCGGCCAAGGTAGTCGCCGAGGCAGTCGGGCCCGCGCCCTATTACGCGATGAACAGCGCTTTCGACGGCCTGGTCCCGCCCGGGCTTCAACACTATTGGAAGGCTGTTTTCGCGAAGGAACTGACTGATGGCGCAATCGAAGCGCACATGAAGTTCGGCCCCAAAGTCCCAGTGGTGAACTCGACCGTGCACATCTACCCCATCAATGGCGCGGTGCACGACGTTGCGCCAGACGCCACCGCGTTCGGCCATCGTGACGCGAAGTACGCTGTGGTCGTCGCCGGCATGTGGCCCGACCCCGCTCAGAACGATGACAACATCCGCTGGGTCAGAGACTTCTACAAGTCACTCTCGCCTCATTCCGAAGAGGGAGGGTACATCAACTTCGCAGCCGGGGACGACATGAACCGTGTCAAATCCAACTTTGGCAGAAGTTACGACCGTCTCCGGAAAGTCAAGGCCAAGTACGACCGGGACAACGTCTTCCGTATCAACCAGAACATATTGCCGGCGTAAGCACATAGGTCACCAGTCTGTGGTGTGCAACTGCTTAACGGCTACCCATTCAACTGAACCGAGCAGCACGCGGCGGAAAGAGTCTAGTCACATTCTTTATTCCCACGGCCCAAAGAGACAACGCTTTTCTTTGTCTGTTTGATCGCTCCTCCGAACGCAGACAATGGCTGGATTCATCGGACGCAGTCTATTAGAGCATTCATGTCGGGGCTCTGGCCGGTCTTTGTCGGCAAATCTCAATTGAATGCTGGCACGCGAGCAGAGCTGTTTGTGCCGTGAGAATCCATTTCAAACCCATTCGGGGGCCCCGCCGGTATACTCTGCATCCGTCACTATATCAAATGAGATATACGTAAATACCGTCGTGGCCAGCGCGTCGCGTCAATGTCAGACCGCAAGATGAGGCCGATTCGTCCGGACTCTCCTCCCCTAACCCAGCTGAAGGGGGCACCGCGGGGCCTGCTCCTCCACTACATCCTGCACAGCATCTCGGTCAAGCCCAAGCACGGCTACGAAATTCTGCAGGACATCGACGGAAAGACCGAGGGCGCGTGGCGCCCGGGGGTGGGCTCGGTCTACCCGATACTCAAGAGGCTCCTCGCGAGCGGATATATCCAGACCGACGAGAAGGGCTCGCTGGAGAACAGGAGGGTCTACAGCATCACCTCGAAGGGCGTCGAGGAGATGAAGGAGCGGGGCGAGATGTTCGCGAGCTCCTGGCAGAGGTGGACGGCCATGCGCCGGCTCTTCTTCGACATGCTCGACCCAGCGGGGGTCAGCCACATGTTCATCGAGGGCTCGAGGAAGCAGTTCGAGATGGCGAAGGAGATGATGGAGGCGAGGAGGGACTCGATGTCTCGTGGCGAGGTCGACCTTATGCTCCGAGAATACTCGCTCAACCTCGAGAGGCAGCTCGACTGGACCCAGGGCCAGCTGAGAGGCATGAGGACGAAGCCAGCCTCGCCCAGGTTACGCTAGCATCATCAGGAACGGGGTCAGTCGAGCATGATGGCCGAGCATAGCAGGGCACACGATGACGGCGCCGATGTCATCGTCAAGGTCGACGGCATCTCGAAGAGCTTCGGGCACCTCAAGGCCGTCGATAACGTCAGCTTCGAGATCAAGCAGGGTGAGATCTTCGGCTTCCTCGGCCCGAACGGCGCGGGCAAGAGTACGACCATCAACATACTCACGACGATGATGAGGCCGACATCAGGCCATGCGACGGTCTGCGGGTTCGACGTCCACTCGCACGCGACCGACGTCCGCAGGAACGTCGGGGTGGTCCCACAGGAGTACACGGCGGACGAGGACATGACGGGGTACCAGAACATCCTCCTCTGCGCCGACCTCTATGGCTTGCCACGGAGCGACTCCAAGCCTCACGCCGAGGAGCTCCTGAAGCTCGTCGAGCTCCAGGACGCCGCCAAACGCAAGGTCAAGACCTTCTCGGGGGGGATGCGCAGAAGGCTGGAGCTGGCGTGCGGCCTCGTCAACTACCCAAGGCTGCTCTTCCTCGACGAGCCCACCCTGGGGCTCGACGTCCAGACCAGGGCGGCTGTGTGGAAATA
>JBGPFY010000021.1:0-8765 GCA_041483615.1 Nitrososphaeria archaeon
CCTGACGAAGACTGACGAGACGTTCCCGTTGAAGAGTGCGCTCAGAAAGGCGGGGATGAACCCGTAGATCTCCTGGGGCGCCCCCTGCGTGGGGGCGACCGGGTAGGGCGAGAAGCTGTCCCACCAAAGGGTCTGCGCGACCCCCGCGAGGATGAAAAGGCTGATCCCGCTCCCGATGCCCCAACCCTTTTGGATCATCTCGTCGAGGAGGAGGATTATCACGCTGGCTGCGAAGAGCTGGAAGAAGATGACAATCGCTTGGGTGGTCGCCAAGGTGCCGAGGGCGCCTCCCAGGATGTACGCACCCGACTCTATCGCGATCACCAAGAAGGTGAGCAGCTTGGTCGAGGTCCCGAAAATGGCCCTGTCGTCGGTGTTCCCTAGGTCCAGCTTGAGTATGTCGCTCCCCTGAAGCAGCTGGAGGATCAGCCCCGCCGTGACTATCGGGCCTATCCCGAGCTCGGTGAGCGTCCCCTGCGTGGACGCGAAGATTATCCTGAGGAACGCGAACTGGTCCTGCTGGTTGCCGAAGTGGAAGAGCGGAGTGATCGACATTATCATGTAGAGAACGAGCGCGCCGCCGGTCCAGATGAACTTCTCAGTGAGGGTCGGCTTCTTTACCGGCTTCGGAATCTCAGGGAGGACCGTCGCGACGCTCTTGACAAAATTCCGTAAGGAGACCAAGGCTAGTTGCGAACTCCGCTCTCACTCTGTGAGTATCTTGCCACCCGCTTTCTCGAGCTTCTGCTTAGCCCTCTCGGTATATGAAGAGACCCTCACGTTGTAAGCGCGGGTCACGTCGCCGCTCCCCAACAGCTTCTCGACGCCCTTCGAGGCGAGGTCGACAGAAATCGGCCCTGACTTCGCGTCGACATCCTCAGTGAACGAGCCCAGGTCGCCGACGTTTGCCCACTTTGAGACTTTGTGCCAGCTAGGCGGCTTGAACGGGTCCCGCCTGAAGTGGTCCGGGTCGTTGAGTATGAGCCACGACCACTTGTGCTTGTGGAGCCCCGCGTTGCCGTGGCCGCCCTGCTTCCCCGAGTGCCTGTGCTGGCCGATCTGCCCGTAGCCGTGCGTCCGGGAGCCTCGCTGCTTTCTGACCTTCCTGATCCTGGTGGGCATCCCCTCAGATCATCCTCCTCACTATCTCGGCGAGCTGCGGGTTCTCCCCGAGGATCCCTCCCTCCCTGAACTGCCTCCTAGAGGAGCGCCTGAACCCTCCTCTCGGTGGGGAGAGGCCGAAGAACGGCTTTAGCCCCTTCGTTGAGAGCCTGCCGGAGGCACCCTCCTTCATTATCGCCTGCGCCAAGTCCGCGTGGGTCTTGAAGCCCAAGGCTTTCAATGCTTCATCGTCGAGCGCCTTCGAGTTGCTCACCCTCCCCCTCGACCTTAGAAGCGCCGTCAGGAGGTCGGAGTCGAGGGCGCTCCACGCCACGTAATCCTTGCAGAGGTGGACCGATCCCTTCGAGACCTCGTCGTCGCCGACGACCGTCGCCGCGAATCGCCTTCCTATTCCCAGCTGGATTAGCGTCGCCCTCGTCCCGGTCGGGACGTTTATCAGCCCGTGCAAGTTCACGACGAGTAGCTTACCCAATTCTCTCCACCAAATGACCACTATACGTTGAGCCCGTGGGACTTTGAGAACGCGTCGTAGACCGCGTTCGCGAGCGATGAGAGGGTGTTCGTCGAGCCGAAGGTCCTTACCCAGACGTCTTTGACGCCCGCGAGGGCCAAGAGGTTCGTCAGCGCGGGACCCGCGACCCTTCCGAGGGAGCGCGGACCGGGGAGGAGCTCGACCTTCACGCTGCCGGCCTTGCCCATGATACGGTAGGGGACGGAGTGAGCTGTTCCGCACTTGCACTCCCAGCTGCCGCACCCCAGCTTGACGGGGATTATGTTGAGAAGCGCGTCGTTTGTGGCCTTGTCGATCGCGGACTTCATTTGGGCGGCTTTGCCCTTGCCCACGCCGAACCAGCCGTTGCCGTTCCCGACCGCGACGACCGCGCCGAAGCGCGTCAGCTCTCCTGCGTCGGTCTGCTTCTGGACTATCCCGACGTAGACGACCTCTGAGGTGAGGTCGGGGACGAGCTTCTTCACCATCTCGGGCTCCCGTATCTTCCATCCCTGCTGGAAGATCTCCTCGAGAGAGGTGATCTTCCCTTCGGAGACCATGCTCCCCAGCTTCGTGCGGGGGACCCAGGGGACCTGCTTCTCCTCCTCTCGCCTGCGATACCCTCGACCTTGTGACATTTTCTATCTGATCACTTTGCTCCTTTGAGTATGGCCCGCTTGAGGGCGATGGCGTTCTCCGCGTATTCCTCAGGCTTGAAGCCCGTCCGAAGGAGCCCCGAGAACACCTTCGAGTACTTTGCCTTGTCCTCGGTCAGGAGCGACTTTGCGTACGCGGCTGCGGCCTTCCCGGTTATCCTCTCCTCCGACGGGACGGCCTCGTCGGATATGGGGACGTCGACTCCGGCGTCCTTCACGCCCTTCACGAGCGCCGACACCCTGGAGCCACTGACGAAGGGCGAGAGCCCGCTGTAGAGGTAGGCCTTTTCGACCCCATGCTCCTTCGCCCTCTTCCCGGCCAGCAGGCCGAGGAGGTAGCACGCGGGGACGGACTTTGGAGACCCCTTCCAGCCTAGTTTCCTGAGGTTCCTTGAATGCGCCGAGGAGAGCACCTGGTCGCCTTCCGCTTTCGGCCTGATGAACTGCGCCGAGACGTTCTTGGAAGACACTCTGACGGCCAGCAGGGGCACTGAGGAGGTGATTACCTTCTTGCGCGCCCTGTAGTCGGTCGCGCCCATCCTCCTGCGCCTGAAGACTGGGACGTACTTTTGCTTGTTTCCCGGCATCGCTATCTCCCCCTACTTCCTCGACTCCTTTATCATCTCGAGGAGCCTCTTGACGTCCCTGACTTGACCTCCCTTTATCTGCCTATAGAATTTCGTGTAGTTCTCCTTCGTCACTTCGTTCCTGTCCCGGGCGACGGTCAGCCTCCAGCGGAGCGCCCTGACCTTGTTCACCCACGCCGTCTTCTTCGCTGCGCGCGAGGTCTTCGCTCCGCGGAATGAGCCCTGGTGTCTAGGCTTGGCCTTCCGGTGCTTGGCCCTGAAACGCCCTCTGGAGACGCCCTTCTCCGGGGCGACCTTGATCGCGCCCAGTCCCACGAGCCCCCTTATCGTGCTCCTCGTGATGGCGTCCTGGATGAAGTCCTCCGCCTCGGGGTCGAACCGTATCCTGTCCTCGCCAACTCCAAGGACATCAGCAGCCAGGCGCCGCTTACTTCTTAGATTCAATGCTCCTCAACCTCGTCGGATTCAGGACTCGGAGCCCCAGCTCGGAAGCCCTCTTCAGGATCTCCGCCCGCTTCCTTGCGCCGACGCGCCTCCCGATCCTCACGGCGTCCTTCTCGGGGATGAGGTCGTCGAGCTGAGCGGGGTTGTGCACGAGCACGTCAATGCTCCCGCTCGGGTGGTAGCCGCGGGCCTTCGCGGGTCCGCCGTAACCCACCTTCACGCGCTTCGGGTATCCCTTGAACGATTTGCGAATCTTGTTGTCCAGGCCCTTGGGCTTCCTCCACTCCGGATGGAGCCTGACGTACCTCCAGCTCTCGGGGCGGACGAACTTGGGCCTTGCCTCCGCTATGCTCTTCCTGAGCTCCAGGAGCTCGTGGAGCTCCTTCCGCGCCGAAGTGGCCTTGGTGCCTTGTTTTGTTGTTCCCATTGTTGACATCAGTTCCTCTTCTTCTCGTAAACGTATACGCCGTCCAGGAAGATGCGCTGGTCCTTCCGCTTTATCCTGGTGGCCTGCTCTATGTTCGCAGCCGTCTGTCCTATCTGCTCCAGCGAGGTTCCCTTTATGAGGATGTCGTCGCCCTCGGCGGAGACCTTGCAGCCCGCGAGTATTTTCGCGAGCCTTGGCGACCTTTCGCCCATGAAGTTCTCAACGACGACGTTGTCGTCCTTGATCTTGACAGTTACCGGGAAGTGCGCGAAGACCACCTTCATCTTGTACTCGTATCCCTTCGTGACACCGTGCGCCAGCGCCCTGACTATCGAAGAGACCGTGTTCGCAGAGATGACGTCCTTCTTCTTCCCGGTGAAGGGAGTGATGACGACCTGGTTCCCTTTCACCTCGACGTCGACGGGTATCCGCTGGAATACCTTCGTGGCGCTGCCGTTAGGTCCCTTCATGACCAGCTCCCTTCCCGTCACCTTCGCGGTGACGCCCTGGGGGAGCTCGACCTTCCGCAGCCCCTCTTCCTTCCGCCGGGCCGCCTTGGCGGCGACGCTAATAGACATACCCTAGAAGCCTCCCGCCCAGGTTCTGCTCCAAGGCTTCAGTGTGAGAGAGTATCCCCTTCGAGGTTGAGACGACGAGCATCCCGACGCCGACCGCTGGGAGATATCTGAACTCCCATTTCTGGTACTCCTTCGCCTTTATCGGGAAACGGGGGGAGACGGCGCCGCACCTGTTTATCCTCCCGAGGAGCTGGACGCGGAGCTTGCCGGTCACCCCGTCGTCTATGAACTCGAACTCGCCGATGTACCTCCTCTTCTGGAGGACGCGCATCACCTCTTTCGCGAGGTTGGACGCGGGGATGACGACGCACTCCTTCTTGTGCCTCAACTCCGAGTTCTGGAGCGAGATGAAGAGGTTCGCGAGGATGTTGGTTACTGGCATTCTCTCCCCATCGCCATCTCAGTCATACTTCCTGAACCCCAGCTTCTCGGCGACCTCTCTAAAGCACTGTCTGCACAGGAGGAGGTCGTAGCTCCTGATCACCGAGCCGTACTGCCCGCACCTGCGGCAGTATCTAGTCGACTTGCCGTACTTCCTGAGCTTGGGGTGTCTTTCCTTCACTCTACCACTACCTCGAATTCGCGTTTGAAGTACCCGATCGCCTCGTCCTTGGTGACTACGTGGCCCTTCCCGACCTTGTTGGACTTCCTGCGTCTCCGTGATACCCTGAAACCCGGCCGATGCAGGAGGACGGAGACGTTCATGCCCCAGATGCCAATCTCAGGGTCGTACCGGATGCCAGGAATCTCGATGTGCTCCTTCAGCCCGAACGAAACACTGCCCCTCTCGTCGAACGAGGAGCCGTTCAGCTTCTTCTCCCTCGCTATCAGGAGCCTCATGATTAGGTCCTTGCACTTCTTCTGGCCCCTGGTCGTGACAATCAGGCCGATCGGCTCGCCCTCGTGAGTGCCGAAGTCCCTGATTGACTTCTTGGCCTTCCTGGTGGCCGGCTTTTGCGCGGCAATCTGCTCGAGGACCTTCCTTGCCCTCTCCACCGCCTCGCCGGACTTTCCGACTCCTATGTTTATCACTACCTTACCGATCGAGATCTTGCGCATGCCCTCGTCGGCGGCCTGCTTGGTCTCCGCCTTGGCCATCAACTCTTGACCTGGACCTCCAACATTGGCTTCTCGTTCCCGACCGCGAAGATCAGCCTCTCGGGAAGTTCCGTCTCTCCGCTTGGAAGGGAGAGCGCGACCATCTTTTCGCGAGAGCTCGTCCCCTTCTTTACGCTGATTATCCTTCCGACCTGGCCCGCCCTCTCGCCTGACACGACGAGGCCTGTCGCTCCCTTTGCGAGTTTTACGCTGTCAACCACGGTCTGCACCGGGACCTTCATGACCACTGTGTCGCCGCATGACGCCGCTAACCTGTCGTCCAGGAGCGAGCGCCCGTCGTGGAACCCGAACTGGATGTGACCTCCGCTTATCTTGACCTTCGACCTGACCCTGCAGAGCTTCATCCCTGACTCGGTAGAGACGATTTCTCTCGGCACAAGGCCGTCTGGGGACGGCACGAGCCTGAACGACTTGCCTTCCTTGGGGATGCTGACCACGTCGAAGAGCCCGACCGGGAAGCCCGGGTCGTGCCTGGGGGTGCCGTCGACCAGCACCTCTCCGCGCGTCAGGACTTGCATCACCTCTTTCTGCGTCGCGACCATGCCGAGCAGGTCGCGCAGCACCACTGCCAGCGAGTAACACTTCTCGATGGGATGGGTCCCTGGGCTCGGCTTCGTCACAAACCGCGCTTCCTTGCGGGCAATGTCCCACATTCGAGGCGCCGATATGCGCTTCATCTTCCTCCGTCCGCCCTTCTTGCCCAAGGCCTAGCCCTCCTCCTCGCTCCCCTTCTTCTTCTTAGCGCCGCCGGCCGCTTCGGCATATCCCGGCTCCCGCTCCAGGCGCTGCTTCCTGATCTTGTCGTCGAGGTTGAGGTTGGTTATCACGACCTTCGACGCGTCGATCGGGACGGGACTCGTCTTGCCTCCGGCGGCCTTCTCGCGGGTGACTCCTTCGACGAAGAGCTTCCCCAGCTTGGTGTCGATCCCGGTGATCTTCCCCTCGATCCCCTTGAACCCTCCGCGGACTATCCTCACCGCGTCGCCCTTCCTTGGCCTGATGGACTTGCGGCCGTGTTTGTCTCGGAGCTCGTCGGACAAGGCTGAACCGAATTTCTTCATTTCTCTATCATCAAACTCCCTTTGCTCATACCACCACGGAGGCGAGGTTCGCAATCCGCGGCCACTTCTCCGCGGCCTCGCTGGCCACCGGCCCCTTGATGTCCGTCCCCTTCATCTCCCCCTCTGGGGTGACCAGGACAGCTGCGTTGTCCTCGAAGCAAATCCTCTGGCCGCTGACCCTTCGGACCGCGTACTTTTGCCTGATTACGACCGCGCCCCAAACCTGATTCCTCAAATCGGGCGGCCCGCGCTTCACCGTGCACTGGATGTGGTCACCGACGGAGGCGGCTGGATACCTCGCCAGCCTTGTCTTCGCCCTCGTGACCATGATGACCTTCAGGGTCTTCGCGCCGGTGTTGTCCGCGCAGGTGATCACCGCGTTGAGTGGAATTGAGCGGGTGATGTAGGTCTTGAACTCCTCGACGCCCTTTGCAGAGACGGCTCTGGACTTTGTGGACATTTCTTACTTGGCCCCCTTGGTCTTGACGACGACGAACGAGACCGTCTTTGCCAGAGGCCTGCATTCGGCGATAGAAGCCGTGTCTCCCTCTTTCGCCTCTACGCATGGCGGGAGGTGTGCATGGACCTTGCTCCTCCTCCTCTCGTACCTGTTGTACTTTGGAACGCGCTGGAGCAGCTCCCTCTGGATTACGACGGTCTGCCTGTTTGAGATTGACACAATCGTCCCTTCGAGCATCTTCCCCCGGACCTTCAGGTGTCCGTGGAAGGGGCAACGGACGTCGTCGCAGCTCCGTTTTGGTGGGGCCATGTCCAGGCCTGCGGAGCTCATCTCGTCCTCCTCGCGCCTCCTCTTGCCGGCCTCCCGATAACGGCGATCCTGTCTTCGAGCCTGCCCTTCAGGTCGTCGCCGAGGAGTATCTCCCCGCTCGAGAGCTCAAGGGCGCTGCCCTCCTTTGGAAGCATCAACTTCCTTTTCATGCCGGTCCTTATCGTAATCGTGTGCATAGTCTCAAGGACGACCTTGCCCTTGAGTCCGAGGAGCGCCGCGTCTCTCGCTGCGGCCACCCTCACGTCCTCCCCGATGATGAATGTCATTCGGCCACTCCTTTCTCCTTCATCACGGTCAGGACCCTGGCGATGTCTCGCTTGACGCGGCTGGGAGAGCCGCTCTGCTTCTGAATCATCCCTCTCGCGGTCAGGCTCTTCAGCCTTGAGAGCTCCCCTCGGAGCTCGAAGAGCCGGTCCTTTAGCTGATCAGGATTCTGCTGTCTCAACGACTTTGCTTTCATTCTTGGCAATTTGTTCTTCCTCCTTCGTTTCCTTGGCTGCCGTCTTCTTCGTGGCTCTCTTTCGGGTGCCCGTCTTCGCCTTCGTGGACCGCTTGGCCCGCGTCGCTTTCTTCGCGGAGGGAGCCTGAGGTTCTGCCGTCGTGGGCGCGGGGGCCGGTGCTGCTGGCGGGGACGGCGCCTCTATCACGGCGGATGCCGGGGCTGCGGTTACTGCCTGCGCGACGACCGCCCGGGGAGCGGGCACCTGGGGCGCAGGTGCGGGGGTGTGGGCGGGACTTGACTGGGGCGGCAACTCCTCCGACTTCGCCTCAAGGAACTCCACCGGGGGAGGGAGGGCGTCCGCGATTGCAATCTTCACCTTAATTCCGAATAATCCTAACTTGAGGAGGACGTCGGTCGTTGCTGACCGCACGATCTCGTCGGCTGTCTCGCCGCTCTTCGGGACGACGCCCATCCTGTACTTTTCCTTATGGGCCCTGTCGCTCCTCAGCTTGCCTGCGACTCCTATCTCGCACCCCATAGCCCCCGCCTCCATTATCGTCGTCATCGTCCAGTTGGCGGCACGCCTGAACGCGGTGCCCCTCGCGACTATCTGGGCCGTCCTCTGGGCCATTATCCTCGGGTTGAGCTCAGGCCTCTCCACTTCGGAGACGGCAATCTGCGGGTTGGGAAGGTTGAACTTCTGGGCGACCCTCTCGGTCAGCTCCTTGATCCCTGTGCCCCGCCTTCCAATCGCCAGGCCGGGCCTCGTGACGAAGACGGTTATCCTGGTCCCGACGGGGTTCCTCTGGATGTCTACTCCCGCGTAGCCCGCTTCCTTGAGCTGGGTTTCGAGGTACTCGTCGAGTTCGGCGTAGTTCCTATGCATAGAGAGGAGGCTTTTCACGGCGCTCTTTTCGACCTGAGACATGCCGCTCTACTGAGCCTCCCTCGCCACGAACTCGACGTGCACCAGCACGTGGAAGTTCGGGCTGCTTCGACCGTGCGCCCTCGGGACGTAGTCCTTTATCACCCGGCCAGCCTTCGCGGAC
>JBGPFY010000022.1:0-8692 GCA_041483615.1 Nitrososphaeria archaeon
ATCGAGATCGAGACAGCGGTGGCGTTCAGCCTTACGGCGTCCTTCATCGACGTCGTGATCCCCTCGTTGCTGAGGTCATCCTGGAGGATGCTCGTGCCTCCGGAGACCCGCAGAAGAATCGGGACGTCCCACTCAGGGTCAACCGAGCTGCGAAGCACTCCACGGGTGACGGAGACGACATCGGCGTAGGGGACGAGCGGAGAGATGGTCTTCCTCGGGTTCTCGAGGCTGCGCGTCGGACCCATGAAGTACCCGTGGTCGCATGCAAGCATCACGGAGTGGCCCGTCGAGGGCTTTATCATCCGCGATATCCTGTTCTTGAGTCCATAGTCCATAGGGCCGTCTGCTCCGTGGCCCCAGTCACGGGATATTATCTTTTGGGTTCCGCCCTATCGGTCCTTCGCCTGCGCGAAGGCTATGTTCGTGAGCTCGTCGGCCTCGACGTTCTTCTCGCGAGGTATCCACTCGAACCGGAGCCTCGAAAACCTCCCCGCGAGCTCCTTCGCCCTGAGATACTTCTCGCTGTAGGTCCCGCTCTTGAACTTCCATTTGCCCGTCATCTGGTTGACCAGCAGCGTAGAGTCGGAGAAGACGACCACCTCGTCGTGGCGATGCGCGTCAAGGTGCTCGAGGGCCTTGATCAGGCAGAAGTACTCGGCGTAGTTGTTGGTCACTTCGCGCCCCGCGAGGCCGTGCTCAGCGTAGGCGCGCCTCCCGTCCTCGTAGATGACGTAGCCGTAAGTTCCCAGGCCGGGGTTGGGCTCTGCCCGCCCGTCGGTGTAGACCGCGATCATCGCCGCGATGGCGACGCGCGACTAGATATGTGATTTCAGAGAATCAGAATTGGGGGGAGGTTGCCTCCAGCGGAGGTTCAACCTCCTCGTCCGCGCCGAGAGACGGGCCTGCCTATTCGTCCGCCGCTTCCATTTCCTCAGCCATCCCAGCCGCGTCAGAAGCCTTTGCGCCTTCCGAAGCGGCGGTCATCCCTGAACCCTCGACCACGCTACCCATCGCGTATCTGTTGGAGACCTGGGCCGACTGGCCATGTTTGCCTCCGGCGACGAAGATGACGAAGCCGTCGATCTTCGCGATGCCGTCGCCGCGCCTGCTGATGTAGGAGATGGTTACGTCGTATTCCTTGCCGACCTCGACAGGCTTTGGCTTGAAGGACTTGAAGCTGCTTTCTGGGCTGCTGAATCCGCCGCGGCTACCCTAGCCGCTTCCACCTTGTCCGAAACTCATCCGTTATCAGTTCCTACCGCAGTTTCCTTCGGTGTCGCAGCGATTTCAAATCAGGTAATTGAGTCTACTTATTCGGCACCGCGCGCATAATAACTTCTGCTCGACCACGGAAGAACAGAATCTGGCTGGTTGGGAGCTGGCCCCAGATGAAGAGACTAGTTTCTCGTCTTGATGGCGGCAGCGAGTGTTAGTGCTGCGACGAAAGCCGCTGAGACGCCAATAACAAAGGCTTGGCTCGCTACTCCGGGTGCCACGGGTGAGCCTTCGGACATAGATTCTGAATTGTTATACGAAATCTACAATGTATTTTTAGAAGGCTAGCGACAATCCAAAAAATGAGCAAGCGGGGAGTCGCTGGTCTGGTTGCAGTTGCGCTTCTCATTATCGGAATCTTTGTTGGCACCACTGGCTACTATGTTGCGTCTACTTATCAGACCAAGACAATCACAGTAACTCATACGACAACCCGACAAGACACGATTACTCAAACCCAGACTTCGATTTCGACATCGACTTTGGTAGTGTCTAGCACCACAACGAAGACCTCTTTCATAACGTCGACCTCCACGACTTCGGTTTATCCAGTCCCGACGAATGTTACCGTCGCCTTCGTGAACGTAGTCGGGAGCTATCACTATGAAATCGATGCGGGTCCGAACGTGCTGACCAGCACGCCGTCTGCTCCTCTTTCGATACCTTTGACGAACCTCTTTCGGGGCGAGCAAATCAAAATCACAGTCTCCTCTTTTGGCGACAGAATGGGTGAGACGGTGACCGTTGAACTATTCGTGAATGGTCAGATGGTCCAGCAATCTACAACATTCACCACAGCCAGTCCTGCGCAGATTACTTACTCCGTATAGGCGACGTTTGCGTTTGAATCATGAGGAAGCCGTTTTCTCAGAACATATGTTCTTGCGTTATTAACGCGGCACCAAGTTCCTAGTTAAGTCTAATCAGCGCATTCTCCGACTTCGCAGAATCGACGACCCGTAAGCGAGGGAATATCGATAAATAGGGAAAAGGGGCCAAGAATAGGAGACTTGAAGCAGAGAGAGTTCACGCACTTCGTCGACCAGTTGGCCGAGAAAAGGGAGCCCTTCGTGGTCGCGACTGTAGTGCGCATACACGGCTCCTCGCTAGGGAAGCCCGGGTTCAAGGCCGTCGTCTCTCGAGAGGGCAGGATAGTCTTCGGGACGATTGGAGGCGTCTGCCCAGAGTCAGCGATCGCAACGATGGCACAGGAGGCGCTGAGGACCGGGCAGGCCAAGGTCGTGAAGGTCCATCTCGAGGATGCCCGGTCGGCGGTGGACGGGACGCTGAGGAACCCGAGCCCGGACGAAGTTTATGTGGAGACCAACTGCGGGGGGATGATGGAGGTCTACGTGGAGCCCTATCTCCCGGCCGACAGGCTAGTGCTGATTGGCCAGGGTGGGAAGGACGACGTCGAGGACGGCCTGGTGAAGATGGGCAAGGCTCTAGGCTTCGAGACGGTAGTCATCGACCACCTGCCCGTGCTGAGCGAAGACCCAGACGTGCTTGTGACCGACCTCGACTATGACCTCAACGACTTCAAGTTCGCCGAGTCCGACACTGTCATCGTGCTTACAAAGGGCGAGAGGGACGTCCCCACGCTAGAGGCGCTCTCGAAGCGCACGGTGAGGTTCGTCGGAATCCTCGCAAGCCTACAAAGGGTGACGGAGGACGTCGAGCAGCTCAGAAGCCGGGGGGTCGCCCCAGGGTTCCTCGAGTCTTTGCACTCTCCCATCGGGGTGGACATCGGCGCGATCACTCCGGAGGAAGTGGTCGTGAGCATCATGGCGGACGTGATTGCGACCAAGCGAGGAAAACACTCGCCCCACGCAGCCTTTCTCGGCAAGGTGCTCGGTAGCCAACGGGCCCCCGGCTCATCGAGGAAAGATTAGCCCGACGCGGGGAAGAGTTTAATCGGAACACGGGGTTCCCGCGGCGTCAGAGTCATGCTGCCTCGAAGCTTCCAGTACTTCGCGCCTACCACGGTGGAGGACGCGGTCAGGTTGCTCGTGGAGCACGAAGGAGACGCGAAGGTCCTCGCCGGAGGGATGAGCTTGATCCCGTTGATGAAGATGAGGCTTGCATCTCCAGGCTACGTGATAGACATCAACCGCGTGAAGGAGCTGGACTACATCAAGGAGAGCGAGGACGGCAAGTCCCTCCTGATCGGCCCTCTGACGAGGCATCACGCACTCGAGTCGTCCCCCCTGGTCAGGAAGAGGGCGCCCTTGCTTTCGGAGACAGCCGGGTCGATCGGTGACCCCCAGGTCCGGAATCTCGGGACGGTTGGCGGCGCGCTGGCGCATTCGGACCCGAGCGGCGACTGGGGGGCCGCGATGCTCGCGATGCTATGCGAGGTCAAGGTGCGCGGCCCGAAGGGCGAAAGGCGCGTCTCCATAGACGACTTCCTGGTCGATACCTTCACTTCGGCGCTCAAAGAGAGCGAGCTGATCACCGAGCTCTCAGTCCCGTTGCCCCCGGAGCCCGGGAGCGGCGGCGCCTACTTGAAGCTCGGGAGGAAGGCGGGAGACTTCGCCACAGTCGGGGTAGCCGTCCAGCTCACGTTCGAGCCTAGGGCAGACGGAAGCCGCTGCAGCTCTGCCGGGATAGGGCTGACCGCCGTGGGATCGAAGAACCTCCGGGCGAGCAGGGCAGAGGAATGCCTGAAGGGGAGGAGGCTGACCAAGGCGGCCGTCGCAGAGGCTTCCGCGGCAGCGGCCAAGGACTGCTCGCCGACCGACGACCCGTTGCGGGGGTCCGCAAAATACAAGCGAGAGATGGCGGAGCTCTTCACCAGGCGGGCCATCGAGCTCGCGACGGCCCGGGCTCATGGGCGAAGGAGGAGCGGCCCAATTTGACAATCGCGTCGAGCAAGCACCGAGTGACCATCAAGGTCAACGGAAGGGAACGCCCTTCAGAGGTCGAGCCTCGGCTCCTGCTGGTCGACTTTCTTCGCGACGTGCTCCGCCTGACAGGGACCCATGTCGGCTGCGACACCACCAATTGCGGGGCCTGCACCATCCATCTGGACGGCAAGTCCGTGAAGTCATGCACTGTTTTCGCAGTCCAGGCCGACGGGCGGGAGATCATAACCATCGAGGGGATGCAAGGCGCCGATGGCGAGCTGCACCCTATCCAGAAGGCGTTCTGGGAGAACCACGGACTCCAATGCGGGTATTGCACTCCCGGCATGGTGATGCAGGCCGCCTGGTTGCTGAGCGAAAACCCGGACCCGACGGAAGAGGAGATCAGGCTAGGAATCTCCGGCAACCTCTGCCGCTGCACGGGATATCAGAACATTGTAAAGTCCATCGATGAAGCTGCGAAAATCATGCGAAAACATTAGCTTTGCTAGACAATGAAAACGACTGAAAACACTGGTCAGTGCCCGCTACTTAGTTACTAGGGGCGGAGGGGTCGGGGTCGTCTGGAGCCGGTGTGCTTTGCCATGTCGATACATGTGGATGTAACAGTACCTCGCTCCGCAGACGTGGCACGTGAAAAAGTACTCCTTCCCCAGAGCCTTTCCGCAAAAACTGCAACTTGCAGTCTTGCTCTGCTTCGACTCGGGGTACATTTCGTTGGCCAACCCAGACTCTGCACGCTTCAGTATAGGGCGCCGACACTTAAGCATAGATATCAGAATATCGAAATAATTCGAATAATATTGCAATTTTCATAAATTAGGTTGTCCGAGTGTCAACCAATTTCTTCACAACGGATGTCCAAGCCCTAGCGCAATTGTCGGGGTCGTAGCCTCCTCCCCCCAATGCCACCAGTCTGCCGTCACAGGCGTTGTGTGAGACCCTGTGTAGCAAATCGGCGACGCCGGAGTGGAATGATTCGGAGTAGGAAAGGCCGCCAAGGGGGTCTCCAGCCAGGCCGTCGGCCCCACACTGCAGGATTACAAAGTCTGGATCAGCGCGTATTGCAAATTCTTCAAGTCTAGGAAGAATTTCCTTGATTCTTTCGTCGCCTTCTCCTGGAAGCAATGCCAAATTGACTTTCGTCCCAATCGCCTTGCCTTTTCCCGTCTCCTCAGCTTTACCACTTCCTGGGTAGAGAAACCGACCATCCTCGTGGACATCGAAGATGAAAACGTCCGGGTCGGTTTCATAAGGGTAGAAAACGCCGTCGCCCTGATGGACATCTATGTCCACGTAAAGCACCCTGCGCAATCCCCTCTTTCTCAGTAGCTCGATGGCCACGCCGATGTCGTTGAATACGCAGAATCCGGCAGAGCGGTCGGGACGGGCGTGATGAAGGCCCCCGACGGGGTTGAACCCGTGGTCGACATCTCCGTCTAAAATCTTCTCGACGCAGGAGAGGGTCGACCCCACCGCAAGCTCCGCGGCCTCGAGGACGCCTTTGAACGCCGGCGTGTCCCCTTCGTCCAGATATCCATAGCCCAGGGTCGATGCCTTGCGGACGAACTCGATATGGCGTTTGTCGTGGAAGAGCTCGAGCGTTTCCTCGTCGGCCCGCTCAGGCTCGATGGATACCTCACCTAGTCCGCGCTCCCCGAGCGCTTCCCAGAAGCGGACGACCCTGGCAGAGCCGAAGGGATGCGGGGGAGGAAAGGAATACCGCAGGAGCGCGTCGCCTTTGACGACACAGACGCGGCACATAGGGGACCTCAGATTCTAGAGGCCAGCGCGGACACCGCGGACCTGAGGGAATCGGCCCCAGCCTTCACGAGCTGAGTCTGCCTGACGATGCCCATCCCCCTCAAGAGCTCGTCCGAGATCAGCCTATCAGGTCCCAACGTGAGCTCTCCAGTCACGTTCGAGTAATTCGGCTCCTTCTTGAGCGCGTAGCAATGCATTGCATGGAGGTCAAGGACCGTCCTGACGATTTCGTAGCCGAGGAAGGAGTAGCACTCCACGGTCTCCCTCGAGTCTAGGAGCTCCAAGGCCTTCCCCCGGACTATCGCGATGGCGTCCTCTGACCTATATCTGCCGAACTTCAAAGACATCGGCATGTCCATCGCGGTGGTGCGCAGGACGTCGTAAAGCACGGCCAGCGCTTCAAGCCGGTTCTCGCAAGACGACCGCGACGCGAGCTTGAACCCGGATGCGTCTGTCCACTCCTTGAAAGTGGCTGACTTTCTCCTCGAGAGGCCCTTCATCTGGGCGAACAGATGGCTGGGGGACGGGACTTGGAGGCTGGAGAATATCTCTGAGAGGCACAGGTCGGTAGCGGCGGAGGTGAGCCAAAAGTCCGCCTCGGGGAGGTTCTCGCCGACCTTTTCGTCGACCCTTCCCAGTGCCTTGAGGGCGACTGCGAGGTGGGACTCAGCCGCTTTCCCGCAGCTCTCCTTGAACTTCCTCCTGGAGTTCGCGACAGTGCCCGCAAGAAGGAGCGAGCCGTCCCTCAGGACCGTCGCCCTCGCGAGCGATGCGCTCACCTCTGGCTCCGGATTGCGGATCTCTTTCTCCGACCTGAAGATTATCTTCGCGTAGAACTCCCCGGCTCGGACGTACTTCGGGGGCGTAGGGTCGCGGCTGACGACCAGCAGGTCGTACTCGCAGTTCTTCCTGCTCATCCGGGCCGTGTGGCATCCGACGATGGCGACCTCGTTCGAGGGATAGGTCTTCAGGACGGTGAGGATGGTCTGCGTGTTCAGGTCGGTCTCGCCGGCGGAGACCGGCTTGATGGCCCTCGTCCTTGCCAACCCAACTCTCTTGCTCATCTCTCGCGCGTCAGCTCCCTCAGTCGATGATTAGTGCTTTCATGCACTGCTGCTGGGCGGCGGCGTCGAAAGCCCGCCCGGACTCGGCCAGCGGGAACCGGTGAGTAACGAGGTCTGAGACCGACAACGAGCCCTCTGATAGGAGCTTCGTCGCGGCCTGCGTTTCTTTCTCGCTCGATGCGTAGCTCGTGACCACCGACGTCCCGTTCAAGAAGAGGTGGGCAAGGTCGATCGTCCCTGTCGCGCCCTTCTTTGGGGCGCCGAAGAGCAGCACGGTTCCGCCTCGTGCCGCCAGCTTCGTCGCGTCCTCGAAAGCGGCCGTGCTCGCGGTTGCGACAACGACGAGCTCTGGCCCGTCCGGCATCGCCCCCCGAAGGACTCTCTCCTTCTCTTCCCGGTTCGCAGGGTTGAAGACGACCTCGCAGCCGACCTTTCGGGAAAATGAGTTCCGGTAATCGCTAACGTCACCGACGGCGATCCTCCTGACCCCGGACTGCCGAAGCAGCTTGAAGATCATCAGTCCGACGGGTCCAGCCCCGTAGATGACCGCGTTCCGGACGCCCTTCGCGCGCGCCGTCCCCAGACCCAATATGCAGCAGGACAGCGGCTCGATGAAGCTCGCCTCCTCGTATCCGAGGCCATCGGGCAGCACTAGCACCGCGCCTCGCTCGACGTTGAACCTCGGCACGACGAAGCGCTCCGCGAGGCCGCAAGGCACGAGGTTGTGCTTCGCGAACTCGGCGCAGTATGTGGTCTTGCCTCGCTTGCAGATTTCGCACGAGAGGCATGGCACGTGGTGGTGGGCGAAGACGCGCATCCCCGGCGAGAATTCTGAGACCCCCTGGCCGACCTCCTCGACCTCGCCGACGGCTTCATGGCCGAGGATCTTCGTGGTTATTCCAACCCCCTGAACCTTTTCCAAGTCAGTCCCGCAGACTCCGCAGCACCTCAGCTTGACGAGAATCTCTCCCTCGGCCGGGGAAGGCTCAGGGACGTCCTCCATCTTGACCCCTCCAGCCTGCCCGACCAGCGCAGCTTTCATTCTCTGTTACAAGAGGCTCCTTCGGGCCCGCTATAAGCGCACTCATGAAAGCGTCGATTCGCTCAGGCCGAGGGGCTCACTTTGGAAGCCCGGCCACGTCTTCGCAGTCGAGGAGCGCTCCGCAGTTCGAGCAACGATACTTGCAAGCGTTGATCTGGGTCATCATGGTCCCGCAGTAGCAGAGTTCTCCGCTCTGAGAAGACAACCTGCACGACCACCTTCCGGCTTCGTGGCCTCGCCCCGCTAAAAGCCCTTCCATCCCAAAGTCGGGGCGCCATGATTTATCTGCTATGCGCGCGATCGCTGGACGGCGAAGACCCGGTGAAAGGAAGCGACAAGTGGGGCGAGGGGAGGGGGCCGAGAGTCGAGGTCGTCCTCGCGGCCCTCGTTGTCGTGTCTCTGGCGGGCGTCTACTTCTTCTACATCGCGGGCACCGGACTCAGCTCTGGAAATCAGGCGGGGACTATCGCGACGGTCTCGACGACGGGGTTCGCCTGCGATAGTGACATGATACCCCAGAACGCCCAACAAGTCCAGCGAGATCCCGCATTCACCGAACTGAGCAACGGGCTGTGCTACAACTACATTGGGGAATCTGGCGGCGTCCTGACCTTCGCCTACTACGACGGCACCATAACCTACCCGTGCGGGGATTCGCCGCTGCAGCTCCCCGTCACGGAGAT
>JBGPFY010000023.1:0-8684 GCA_041483615.1 Nitrososphaeria archaeon
CGTTGGAGTTTCGCGATGGCATCCGGAATTTCGTCGCCTGAGGACCCGGACCAGGGAAGGGAGAGGTAGCCCGGGCCTCCTTCGCTGTGGTATTCTTTGAGTTCGAGGTAGTCGTTCGCGTCGATCAGGAAGTCTACGTTCTTGGGGACGCCTCTTTGTTTGAAGGGGATTCTACGACGTTCAAGCACGTACATCAGCTCGCATCCCAGCCAGTTCTCATAGCTTCGCGAGTGCTTTTCAAAGACCTCAAAGTATTCTTTCTTCTCCCGCAGATGAGGGACGTAGGATTTCGCTACGATTCTGGGGACGCGGCTGGTTGTGGGCGCCAATCTAGCTGTCAGGCCTCCGGAGAAGCTGAAACTTTTTCGTTCTCTTGAACCTGCCGGTCACCGCGCTGCGAGTGGAGCCGGCAATGCTTCGGTATGAGCCAAGGAACGGCTTGCGCGACGAAGTGCCTACGTCGTACGACGCGGGCGACGGGCTGACTCTCTATGACCTGGGGCAACCGTCCGGAGCAGCGCGGAATCCTACGCGGCGACGAGCGAGAGCGAGGTTATCCTCGGCAGGTGATCGACCATCTGCTGCCAGGATTCGCCCTCGTCGGTGCTGTAGTAGACCTGCCCAGTGCTGGTCCCGCAGTAGACCCCGCCCGGCTCCTCGCCGTCGACCGCGACCGCCTCCCTGAGGACGTTGAAGTAGGCGTTCTCGGGCAGGCCCTTGTAAGCGGGCGCCCAGTCCCTCCCGCCGTTGGTGGTCTTCCAAGCGCGGAACTTGCCCTTCGGAGGAAAGCGCCCCATGCCTTCCAGCGGGAACACGTAGGCCGTGTCGGGCTCTGTCCTGTGGACTGCTATCGGGAACCCAAAGTCGCTCGGGAGTCCCTTGTCGATCTCAGTCCAGTTCGCTCCGAAATCGGTGCTCTTGTAGACCCCGCCGTGATTCTGGAGGTACAGGGCGTCGGGCCTGCTCGGGTTGAAATCCATCTTGTGGACGCACTGTCCCCAGTCGGGGTACTTGACGGGCGAGAAGTCGACCCGGATGTTCTTGTTCATGAACTTCCAATCCTTACCGCCGTTGTCGGTCCCGACGACTCCGACGGCGGAGATCCCGACCCGAATCTTCTTCGGGTTCTTCGCGTTGACCATTATGGTGTGGAGGCAGAGCCCGCCGTTTCCAGGGTTCCACTTCGCCCTGGTTGGATGGTAGTTCAGGCTCTCGAATTCCTGCCATGAAGCGCCGCCGTCGTCGCTGTAGAACAGACCCGCGGGCTCAACCCCGGCGTAGACCCTGCCCCGTCCGTCGGGCTGGATGTTCCATGTCCTCTTGACTGCGAGCTCGTCCTTCTTCCCCTTCTGCTTCTTTGCCTTGTACCTCGGCGCGGACTTTGTCCTCTTCCAGGTCTTGCCGCCGTCCGTGCTCTTGTAGATGACCGGGCCCCAGGTCCAGGTGTTGACACCGGCGTAGTAAGCTGGCCTTCCAGCGCTGGTGTCCGCGTTCATGTCGTAGGTCTCGTACCCGTCGAAGAACGGGCCGCGAAGCCTCCAGTTCCCGCGCGAAGCGTCGCTCTCCATGATGAAGCCTCCCTTGACGGTCCCGACGAGAAGCTGCATGCCCTACCGGGTTCCTCCAGCTACCGATGCGAGTATATAGACTTCGTCGTCCTCTCCGAGTGGAACAGAAAGAGCGTCGCCGTCCTTGCTCAAGTTCTCCCCGTTGACGAAGACGTTGACGTAGACCCTTATTCTGCCGGCCTCGTCGCATATGCTGTCGTGAAAGCCCTCGACGTCTCGGTCGACGGCATCGAGCAGCTCGCCTAGGCTCCCAGCGCGGACCTCGAAGTCGGGCTTGGTGTTCAGATGCCTTACGAGCATGTTCGTCACGTGAACCCTGACCGGCATGGTCCCTATCAATCGTGCCGACTCGTTAAGAGTTTTCGTCCCCTTTCGAGTTATGGCCCGTTCCCGTCCAGTTGATGGGCCCTCTTTGCCTTTGCCTGGCCGCTTGAATAGAGGAAGCAAGCACCAACGCGCGGCCCTCGAATCAACCCGTTTGCCGTCCGCGCCCGATGGCGCTGGAACCCGAGAAGAAGAACCTCGAAGTCCATCGGGGCGGATGTCGGTCGGTCCCCTAACTGCAGGGGTTAAGGACGAAGGCGTCGGCCGCCCTTCCGTGTAGAGACCCTGACACTCTCGTAGCTGACTCGTTTTTGCGGCGCAGGATTGCCTGTGGATCATCTCCCTTCGATGAAGGAGAGACTCATCTTCGTGTCTTCGGGCGGTCAAGAAGGCGATTTACGATATAAGCGTCCACGCGCTTCGTATACCGGTGAATAGAGGCACTTTGCTTTGTTTTTCCTTGGTGCGATGTATTAGTCTGCCTCCATAATACATTCCTTCGCCAGGGTATACCTTGCGCCCGCAAATTGCACAAGTCTTGTAACCCATGTCATTGTTGTCATGATTGTCATTTTTAAGGACATTGTGAACTTTCTCTGAAGCTAGAAATCCTGACCTTAGCAAACATGTTCGGCGCAGGACTGCCTGTGTATCATCTCTGTTCCAGATGGAGCGAGAGGCTCATCTTCGTGTCTTCGTGTCTTCGGGTCGCTCAAGAAATGGATTCGAGATAAAAGCGCCAATGAGTTGGCATCCATCTCTAGTATAGGGGCCCCTCCGAGTCCAATCACAGGCTCAAGTTGTCGGCCGGCGTGCCGCTTAAATCGAGGTTCCCGGTGAGCAGCCATTGAGCCCTGACGCCCGCGATGTAGAGTCCAGTCAGTTTGACATCGGGACGACCTCGATCAGGCTCGTGAGAGTGGGAAACGTCCTGGAGATTCTTTTCAGCAGCTCGCTTGAGGCGGAGTATCTCTACAGGGAGCTGGCAGAAAGGCATAAACGGGCCGAAGAGAGATTGAAGGGGAAGTAGGCTTGGAGAAGCTGACGAAAAGAAAGGAGGCTGAGCTTCGGCTCATCGCAGAGCTGACTTTCGATGCGACGCTTGCAGCGGAGTCCAAGCTGTCCAAGCTTGCAGAGAAAGTGGCCCGTTCGTCGGCCTGAAACTCCTCGAGCGGCCCGTAGTCTTCGAGGATGTTCACGACCTCGGCAAGATGGACGGAGGCGGCCCGAGGAGTTATCAGCACATATGCACTATAATACAAAGTCTTATCAGTATGTGTTGATAACCCACTCTCGATGGTAACGATAGTGAAAAGGACGGTCAAGGGGGCAGCATACTACTATCTGGAGCATACCATGAGGGCGGGCAGCAAGTTCACTCGAAAGTCAAAGTACCTGGGAAAGACGGTGCCGGACGACATCGACAAGCTGGAAAAGGAGTTCCTTCTGGAGCTAAAGAAGGAAAAGTGGTTCAAAGGCTTCGACTCGATCAAGAGGGGCTACGCAGCGGAGACGAAAGCAACCCCTCTTTCATCGAGGGACAAGCTGCTGCGCGAGTTCTCGGTCAGGTTCACGTATGACACCCAGAGGATCGAGGGCTCGACGCTGAGCCTCAGGCAGACCTCGCAGCTGCTCGAGGAGGGGATAACCCCTGGCGGGAAGCCGGTCGCGGACGTCAAGGAGGCGGGGGCGCACCAGAGGGTCTTCCTCGAGATGCAGACGGAGAGGCGGGACCTCTCGCTCCGGCTAGTCCTTGACTGGCACTGGGAGATATTCAAGGACACAAAGCCCGACGTCGCGGGGAGGGTCAGGAGGCATGGAGTCAGAATCGCCGGGAGCAGGTTCGTCCCTCCCTCCCCGGTCGAGCTTCAGCCGATGCTGGAGGATCTCTTCGCGTGGTATCGCCGGAGCGAGTCCTCCCTCGATCCCGTCGAGCTGGCAGCCTTGGTCCACCTCAAGTTCGTGACCATTCATCCGTTCGCGGACGGGAACGGGAGGATTAGCAGGCTCATCATGAACTTCGTCCTCCGGAGGGCCGGGTATCCCATGTTCAACATCGAGGCCAGGGACAGGGCGGCGTACTACAACGCGCTCGAGAGGTCGCAGCTCAAGGCAGACGACGAGATCTTCGCGCGCTGGCTCTTCAGGAGATACAGGAGGGAGTTCGCGCACTACGCCTGACGCGCGCACGCGACTGGCGCCCCGAGCGCCACCCCGCAAAGGTCCAGCGAGTCGAATGAGCTTCTGAGGTCGAAGGATTTGTCTAGGATGAGGAGAAGACGCGCGACGAAACGAACAGAGAGATCCTAGGCCTGGTCAACGGCCCTCAGCGATTCTTGCGAATGATTCTCCTGACCTGCGACAGGGTGTCCGCGATGTTCTTGTCCACGAGCTTCTTTCCGAGGTCATAGTCGGCGACGACCCGCCGGTCCCTCAGGAACTTCCGGGCCGTCCGGAGAAGCTCCCTGTGCCGCGCCCTGAAGTTCTCATACTTGTCCCCTGAAAGCTCGGGCAGGACGTAGTAGCCGAGCCCCATCAGGGCGGGATTTTGCCTCAACGCCTCCACCGGATCTCTCCTCGCGGTGTCGTTTATCTTCCGTAGCTTCCTCTTGTCCAGAAGGCCCAGATAGAGGCCTACGGAGTGCTCCCCGTCGTCCGCGTGGGTTATCTCCACGCGGCCGTGCTTCTTCGACTTGACCGAGGACCCCCTTGGGAAGGGAAGGACGTAGCGGAAGGGGACTCCCACAGCTTCAGATATCGTGGCCTCCTCCTCTTCCAGGAAGTTGTTGCCACCGTGCCCGCTGATGACGACGACGAGCGAGGTCTTCTCTCCTTGGAGGTCGATGGCCATTTTGATGTCCTCGACGACCCTCCTCTTCAACTCGTCCCGGGCCAGGTAGCCGGGGTTCCAGTCTTTCGCCAGCTCGCCGGCCCTGTCGCCGGAGTACGGGAGGTGGCCGACATAGGTCAGGCCGAGCCGCATGGAGACGGTCGTGGCTGTCATGATCGCGGCGTAGTCGTCGATGTTTGAGGCGAGGGCAGCGCCGTGGCTCTCGTTGCCCGCTCCGATGGAGAAGACCAGCACCCTCCTGTTCCTGCTGTCGAACGGGCCGTTTTCTTTCTGGCTCTCGTCGCTCAGCACGATGGGCCAGACCCTTCGTGGCGCTTTTATCCTGTTCTCCGATGTTTCAGCATGCCGAAAGAGATTCCGAAGGAGATCCCGCCAGAGCTCTATGAGGTCTACAACGACCCGATGGGCGTGATGTTCTTCCTCCCTCCGAAGAGATGCAAGAACTGCGACGATTAGTTCGGTTTACCCTGCAGCGGGGCCGGCTTCTGGAGCGCCCGCACCTCCGGCCGGTCCCTTCGGGAGGCGCCCCTTCAGGAAGAGCACGAAGACGAACGCGACCCCGAGCAGCCCGAGCATGACCACGAACGTCTGGTCGTATGAGCTGATCAGGGAGCTCTCGAGCGAAGCAAGGAAGCTCGCGCAGGTCGGCATGGGCGGGCTCGTCGTTAGGCACGCGGCGCTGGGCGACGGGTCGAGGGCGGCGAACTGGGTCGCCTGGAACGAGGCGAGCACCGACAGCCCGACTGCGCCCCCCAGCGACTGGAGGAACTGTATCAGGCCACCGGCCTCGCCGACGTCGGCCAGCTCCACCTGGTTCTGGGCGGCGAGAAGGAAGACCGGGAAGGTAAGGCCGACCCCGAACCCCAGGGGGATCAAAGGAAGGACGACCCCGCCGATAGGGATGAAGCCGAACGCGAAGTTCCACAGCGGGGTCGTGGTTGAGAGAGTCGTAAGGCCCGCCATTCCGACCATCCCGATGACGACCCCGACGGCCGCCACGGTCCGGTAAGAGAGCCTCGTCAGGAACTGTCCACCGAGCGCAGCCCCGACGACTATGGGAAGGACCAGGAAGTAGAGGATGTCCCTGACGGTCGCCGCGGAGTCGGCGCCGGGCGCGAGGACGACCCCGACGACCAGCGAGAGGAAAGTCGCGACTGGGAAGAAGACCAAGCCGATGAAAAAGGTCGCCCCGCCTCCCGTCGACATGACGCGATGTCTGAAGAGCCTGAGGGGGACCAATGGATTCGGATTCTGCGCCCGGAGCTCCCAGAGCACAAAGGCGACCACGAGAGCAATCCCGAGGCCGAGCAGGCCGACCGTCCTCTCGTCGGTCCACCCCCACCCGGCGTCGACTATCTGATAGAGCGGGTACATCACCGCGGACACCCAACTGACAAGGAGCACGGCGCCCACCGCGTCGAACTTTCGGACGAGCTCCGGCCGGAGCGGCCCTAGGGTGGCGAGGACGAGCGCGAAGCCGGCGATGCCCACGGGAATGTTCACGTAGAACACCCAGCGCCAGGAGGTGTACTGGACGATGGTGCTCCCGATGAGCGGCCCTGCGACGACCGCGATGCCGAAGACCCCGGAGAGCGCCCCGATCACCCTTGCGCGAGTCTTGGGTGGGAAGACGACCGCCGCGATGGCGATGCCGACCGGGAAGAAGCCGCCGCTGCCTAGCCCTTGGATCGCGCGGAAGACGATGAGCTCGTTGAGGTTCTGGCTGAGCCCGGAGAGGGCCGAGCCTACCATGAAGATGACTAGGGAGCCGAGGAAGACGTTCCTCCGGCTCGTGATATCCGACAGCTTGGCGAAGATCGGGATGCCCGCGGTGGAGGTGATTACGTATGCACTGATGACAAAGGTGCCGCTGTTGGGTTGGCCAAACTGGAACAGGATGGTCGGCAGCGCGGTGAGGGCGACGAAGTTGTCCAGCGCGCCCATCAGGAGCGCGAGGAGGATCCCGATGATTATCAGCGCCTCGAACTTGAGTTTCGGAGGGGACTGCGGTCCGCTGTCGACGGGTGCTCCGGAGGTCTTGTCAGGAGAGTCCGGGAGCGTCCGTGCTGCCTCGGATGTCACTCTAGCTTTCAGGCGCCTCGCTTTTTTAGCAAATAAAAGCGCATCGGGCGGGATAGATAGGTTAGGCCACTAACACGTACTCGGCAACAACCATTTTGATGGAGTTGGAAAGACAACCTTGAATCGGGTGAGCCTAATTGCGCGCAAGTGCTTTGGAAGTTATGTTCCTAAGGCGGCAGAAACATGCTCGTAGCTTGCCTACAGGGACTTGGCTACCATCTCAGCCTCAGGTTCAGAGCCGTGAGGGACCGGGATGCGAATGACCGTGACTCTCGAACCTGAGCCATGCGTGCCGGTGGGCAGGGCCTCCATCCTGATCTCCAGAACATTCGGCTGCCCAGGCATGAGTTTCGCAGTCCTTGAGTAGGAAGGACTCTCCCAATCGTGGAACTTCCCCAACCACATCACCCCCTGCTTGCCGATTATCGCCTCCTGAGGCATGCGGTGCGCCCTTAGCAAGACCCTGGCTCTGAATACGTTCATCGCATTTGCAAGCAGGGCCCCGACGCTACCTATCAAGAAACCCAGCATGGCTCCTGGAAGTTGCCTGTTTATTGGATCCAAACCGTAGAAGGTGCTCCCTAAGGCGACGAGTACTGGTCCGGTGAGACTCCACGACCAAAGTCTACGCCAAGCCGCGCGTTTGGTCGCCCGCCACTCCACCTTCAAGAATTCCCGCCAGGTTGCCTCGTCAACAATCCAACGCCCGAGCACGCCGGCCCCAAGACGCAAGGATTCTGCTCTTGAGTCTCCCATGGGTTTCTCTTCTTGCCCGGCGCTCTCAGTCTCTAGCTGCGTCTTGTATGACCGCTTTGGGGTAGGAATCCTTCCGACCTGGAAGGCCCAAAGAACCGGCCTGTATCTCCACCCACCGCCCGTCACGGCAGCGATGATGGGTTTCTTCACGATGCCGGTGTCGAAGTGGTACTCGTACAGCTTCTCAAAGTTCATCTTCCTTATGTCAAACCCGTAGGCCTTCTCCCAGCTCTTCTCCCATAGGAGACCTTGGAACCACGTTCTTTGATAGCTGGCGGTTATCGAAATCAAGCCGCCTGCTCCAACGTCCCACCTCACGCTAGTGCGTTGGTCTATGGATTTGACCTCGTTCCTTTGCGCATCGAGCCTCATGACGACCCTGTACAGCTCGTTTATTCCTCCGGCGTAGAAAATCTTGTACCACCTTGCGTCGGCTATCTTCCACTCTGCTACGAGACTCCCTTCCTCCTCCCTGACTTCGAAAGGCATGTCGGGGCCATTCAGAGCTAGAAGCCTGTCACGCATTTCGTCTCTTGAGACGGGAGCGACGCCGGCCTTCGGTTTTGCTGAGAGGAAGCGGCGAATGATGGCTTCCATCAGAGCCGTGATGCCAGCGAGGAACAAGAACGCCACAAGAGCCAGGGCCAATCCGAGGATTTCCCAGTCGTACGACAAGCCGGCAGACGCCAGGTCCTGCAGGTGTGCATCGCGTATAAATTCTTGAAATCGAGGGTCCTAGGATGCAACTGGATATTGGTCCGCCTCCACCGACGCGCGCGAAGCCCGCACTCGGTGAAGTCTTCAGGGTGTCAGATAGGCACGCATGTAGCCGATGGAACTACTAGGCGCACCGCCCCTAGCCCGCGAATAGAGCTACCTATGCCCATCCGAAAGGCGTGACTGTCGCGTCAGATGCAGAAAGAGCTGGCCCAGCAACTCTGCTCCTCCGCTTGGTTCTCATGTAGAAGAGCCCTCCAGCAATCACGACTGCTGCAATTGCTGGTACGATTATGAGCCAAGGATTAGCTGACAGTCCGGCGCTAATCGTGGTGCTCGTATCTGGCTGTGACTTTACCTCGACGTTTCCAACGTTGTCTATTCCA
>JBGPFY010000024.1:0-8489 GCA_041483615.1 Nitrososphaeria archaeon
CCGGGCGACCTCTACGTGGTGATCAACATTCCGGAGCACCCCGTCTTCAAGAGGCGCGACAACGACCTCTTTGTGGAGGTGCGCGTGAACGCGGTCGAGGCCATGCTGGGGACCCAGACGCGCATCCCGACCCTCTACGGTGACGTCGTGATGGATATACCGTCGGGGACTCAGCCCGGGACGTCCTTCAAGGTCAAGGCGAAGGGGCTCCCAAGGCTCAACTCCTCCGGGAAGGGGGATGAGTACGCTGTTGTCCGCGTCGACGTCCCGAAGAGCCTCAACGGAAGGCAGAAGGACCTGCTGAAGCAGCTATTGCGCGAAGGCAAGGTCCAGTAGTGCAACCGCCCCCCTGCTCGAGTCAGAACTTGTAGATCATCAGGAAGGGCACGCCTTCAATCTCGCGGACCGCCTGAGGCGACCCTAGCTTGTTTGAGAGCGCCATATTGACCGAGCGCTCCCCGGCGAGGCTTATCATCGCAGACTCCTTGATGATCTTGACGGCTTCTTCCTCTTCTACCAGTTCCCCACCGAAGAACTCCTTCGAGATGTGCATCTTGAGCCTGCCTTCGCTCAGGGTTCGTCCGATGAGCTCGGCGTCGCATACGTTCACAAGGCTGCTGTTCTTCCAGGCGATGCTCCGCACTGAGAACGGCACGGCCAAGCCAGTCAGTTCACCCTGGCGCTGGACCTCGCACCGCAGGCTTCGCAGACCCTGAAGTGCAGCCTGCTCTCGGTGACGATGTGCGTGTCGGGGCTCCCGCACACGGGGCATGTGACGTTGTCGACCATATACCGCTGGAAGAGTTGGGCGAAGGAGGTCTTGTCCTTCCTGCCGATGAAGATGGCCCTGTCGCCGTCGAGGGACGCCGCCGTCGCAAGTTCCTTCGCGAGATACATCAGGAGCCTGTCGGGGTCCCTTCGCATGAGCTTGGGGTACTCGGCGTAGTTGCGGAGTATCGTCTTGTTCCCCACCCAGATGACCTGCGGCTCCGGGACCTCCAACCTGTTCTGGGTGGACTTGTGGGCGGTCTTCTCAAGCGTGGACTGTGCCCTCGCGAGTAGCTCGTCGTATTGCCGGGTCATCTTCCTTCGCTGGCAAAATTCGCCCCGCAGAGGTATTTCAATTTTCCTTTCCGGATTCTTGGCGCTTCAAAGATTTTAAGGCAAAAGGCCAACGGGTCGAACGTGAGCCACAGGGCCGCAAGCGTCGGGGTCATCGGCGGTTCGGGGTTCTACAAGTTCCTCAAGACAGCGCGGGCGTCCAAGCTGGAGACGCCCTACGGGAATCCAAGCGCGAGCGTGAGGCTCTCCGAAGTCAAGGGCAAGCGGGTGGCCTTCATCCCCCGGCACGGAGAGCACCACGAGTTCCCTCCCCACGCCGTCCCTTACCGTGCGAACCTCTACTCGCTGAAGCAGCTCGGCGTCGAGAGGGTGTACGGGCCGACCGCCGTGGGGAGCCTGAAGGCGAGCGTCAGGCCGGGCGACTTTGTGATATCCGACCAGTTCGTCAATTTCACCAGCGGCAGGAAGGACACTTTCTTCGAAGGCCCGGAGACGGCGCACGTCGGGTCTGCCGACCCCTACTGCCCTCAGCTCCGGGAGCTCGTCTCCGAGGTGGCCAAGGACATGGGGATCCGCTGCCACAACAGGGGGACTGTGGTGGTCATCCAGGGCCCCCGCTTCTCCACAAGGGCGGAGAGCCGGTTCTTCAGGTCGCAAGGGTGGGACATCATCAACATGACCCAGTACCCCGAGGCCATCCTCGCGCGGGAGCTCGAGATGTGCTATGTCAACATCTCTTTGGTGACCGACTACGACGTGGGGCTCGAGGGCGACCCGAGGGTCAAGCCCGTCAGCAACGACGAGGTGATGCGCGTCTTCAACGCCAACATCAAGAAGCTCAGGTCGCTCCTCCTCAAGGCGATCGAGCTCACCCCTCAGAAGCGCTCCTGCTCCTGCGGCGTTGCGATGCGAAACGCGAGGATCAAGGTATGACAAAGCTATCCGGAAGAACTGGCAAGGTGGAGTCCGAGTTCAAGGCCGCGATAAGGCGGATCCCGAACTTCCCGAAGGAGGGGATAATCTTCAGGGACATAACGACGCTCTGGAAGGACGGCCGTCTCCTCAGAAAGTCCACCGAGGTGCTGTATGAGCACTACAAGGCGGAGAGGATAGACGCAGTTCTGGGGATTGAGGCGAGGGGTTTCGTGGTCGGGGCCCCCTTGGCCGAGCGCCTCGGCGTCGGTTTCATCCCGCTGAGGAAGATGGGGAAGCTACCCGGAGCGAAGATCTCAGAGAGCTACGAGCTGGAGTATGGGACCGCGACGCTCGAGATCCACATGGACGCCGTCAAGAAGGGCGAAAGGATTCTCATCGTCGACGACCTCATCGCTACAGGAGGCACCGCCCTCGCCGCGGCCAAGTTGGTCGAGGTGCTGAGAGGGAAGGTGGTCGGCTTTGGATTCGTGGTCGAGATAGCCGCACTGAGGGGGCGGCAGGCGCTGAAAGGCTACGACGTCTTCTCAATCGTGAAGTACGCGTCCGAAGAAGAGTGAGACCGGGCCGCCCGATGCAACGAATTTAATAATCCAACCCCGAGCGGAGGCCCGAATCTCATGGGGAAGATAGCCAACTCTGACCTCGCCAATGAGGGCGAGAAGAATTTTCTCTGGGCCAAGGGCCACATGACTGCGCTCTCGACCATCGCCTTGAAGTACGCCAAAGAGAGGCCTCTCAAAGGTGTAACAGTGGGGGTGTGCCTCCACGTCACGAAGGAGACCTCAGTACTCGTGGACTCCCTCCTCATGGCGGGGGCAGAGGTGAAGCTCGCTTCAGCCAACCCGCTCTCGACGCAGGACGACATCGCGGCCTACCTTGCGACGCGGGCTGAGGTGTGGGCGTGGCGAGGCCAGAGCGGGAAGGAATACGACTGGTGCATAGCTCAGGTGCTCGAATCAGGCCCTGACGTGATCATCGACGACGGGGCAGACCTCCATGTCGCGGCCAACCTGAAGCACGTGAAGTCGGTAAAGGGCGGCTGCGAGGAGACCACAACCGGCGTCATGAGGCTTAGGGCCCTCGAGAAGGACGGGAGGCTAGGTTATCCAGTGATCGCCATCAACAACGCAAAGACGAAGTTCCTCTTCGACAACCGGTTCGGCACCGGCCAGAGCACCTTCGACGGCATCCTGCGCGCGACCTCCCTCCTCATCGCGGGGAAGAAGGTCGTCGTGGTGGGCTACGGATGGGTAGGGAAGGGCGTTGCGAAGAGGGCGAGGGGGCTCGACGCTAACGTAACAGTGGTGGAGATCGACCCGATCAAGGCGCTCGAGGCGCACCTCGACGGGTTCCTCGTCGCAAATATCGCCGAAGCTGCTCGCTACGGCGAAATCTTCATCACGTGCACGGGGCAGAAGCACGTCATCTCCTGCTCGGCGGTGAAGTCGATGAGGGACGGGGCGATCCTCTCAAACGCGGGGCACTTCGACGTGGAGATCGATGTGAAGTCGATCATGGCGGAGGCGAAATCGGTGAAGCAGGTGCGGCCGAACACAGATGAGATTGTCCTCCCGGGAGGAAAAAAGGTCTACCTCCTCGGGAAGGGACGGATCGTGAACCTAGTGGCCGCCGAGGGACACCCGCCCGAGGTCATGCAGATGTCGTTCGCGAACCAGTTCATGTCGGCGCTCCACGTCTACAAGAACCACTCGAAGCTCCACAAGAAGGTCCTTGACGTGCCACTCGAGATAGAGGAAGAGGTGGCAATGTCGACCCTGCACTCTCTCGGCATCACCATCGACAGGGCCACGAAGGAGCAGCTGAAGTATGCCCAGAGCTGGGCTCTTGAGTAGCAGGTCCAAGTCGAGGGCCGGCGTAGCGAAGCAGAAGGGGGGGAAGCCCTCCAAGGAGAGGAGGAGGAGGGTGCTGGTGTGCTGCGCTCTTCCCTACACCAACGCCGTGCCGCACGTCGGGAACATTGTGGGCTCCCACCTCCCAGCTGACATATTCGCCAGGTACTGCAGGCTGAAAGGCTACGAGACCCTCCTAATCGGGGGCGCGGACGAGAACGGGACCCCCACCGAGGTGGCCGCTATCGAGCTGAAGGTTACCCCGAGGCGCCTGACTGACGTCTTCTACGGCGTCCACAAGATGATCTACGACTGGTTCGAGATCTCCTATGACAACTTCTCCCGGACATCCCTCCCCATCCATCACAAGACGACCCAGGACCTCTTCCTGAAGATCTACGGCAAGGGCTACATCACGAAGGGGGTGATGCGGCTCCCCTACTGCGAGACGGACAAGCTCTTCCTGGCAGACAGGTACGTCGTCGGCAAATGCCCGGTCTGCGCCTATGAGTTCGCCAGGGGCGACCAGTGCGAGAACTGCGCGACCCTCCTGGACCCGGAGCAGCTCATCAACCCAAGGTGCAAGATCGACGGCAGTGTCCCCGTATTCAAGGACAGCGACAACCTATTCCTCGAGTTCGAGAAACTCCAGCCTAGCCTCGAGGCCTGGATAACCAGCCAGAAGCACTGGAGGAAGCAGGTGAGCTCCCTCGCTCTCGCCTGGATAAAAGAGGGCCTGAGGAGGCGCAGCATCACTCGCGACCTGAAGTGGGGTGTCCCAGTCCCTCTCAAGGGCTTCGAGAGCAAGATCTTCTACGTCTGGTTCGACGCGCCCATAGGGTACATCTCGTCGACCAAGGAGTGGGCGGAGAGGTCGGGGGAGCCCCGAAAGTGGGAGGACTACTGGCTCGACCCAGAGACGAGGATATACAACTTCCTGGGAAAGGATAACATCCCCTTCCACACCATCTTCTGGCCTGGAATGCTGATGGCCCACGGGGACCTCAGCCTCCCCTACGACGTGGTAGGCCTCCAATACTGCAACTACGAGGGCGATAAGATATCAAAGTCGAGGAATTGGGGGATATTTTGCGAGAAGGTGGTCGAGAGCGGGCTCGACCCCGACATCTGGCGATACTACCTCGCCTACCTGATCCCAGAGACGAAGGACAGCGAGTTCAAGTGGGACGACTTCCAGACCCGAATCAACAACGAACTCGTGGCCGCGATAGGCAACTTCGTCCACAGGACGCTCACCTTCGCCGCTAACTTCCTTGATGGGGTCGTCGAGAAAAAGAAGCTGGGAGAAGAGGACAAGCGGGCGGAGGAGAGGGTCAGGGAGCAAGTCGCGGAGGCGGACAACGCCTTCCAGGAGGTGAGGCTCAAGGATGCCCTCAAGAACGTCCTCCAGATTGCGATAATCGGGAACGAATATTTCCAAAAGAGCCAGCCTTGGGTACTCATCAAGGACGACCCCGAGAGCTGCAGGCGCGTCATCTACTGCTGCGTCAACATCTGCAGGGCCTTGGCGGTCGCAATGGCGCCCTTCCTCCCCGGGTCATCAATGAGGATTGCCGCCTTCCTTGACTTGGGGGGGCTCTCTTGGGAAGGCGAGCTGGACTTTTCGCTAGGGACGGTCAAGATGACCGCGAAGCCAGAGATTCTCTTCAAGAAGATAGATGACAAGGAGATTGCGCGGCTGAAGTCCAACGTGACGAAGAGTTCCGACGCCGCGGAGTTCTTCAAGAGTCGACCGCGGCAGTGACCTGCGGCTCACTGGTCGCAGGAGACGATTCGCTCTAGTCCCTCGGCCAGAGCGCACTCGAGCGAGTCATCTATGTTGTTCTTTGCCCCGAGGATCGCGTCGATGGGGTCGTAGCTGTCGTACTTGGTCTGGGTGAACCCTGACGCGAGCACGCTCACCTGGAGCTGGGAGCCCGTCCCGCTTCGGTAGCTTACCGCGTACTCCACGTCGAGAGACGGGTTCCCGAACATGGAGCCAAGCCGCCTCACCGCTGTCGCGGTCTCGCTCGCCGAAATGCTCGTGTCCCCGGTCAAGACGACGATCGCGTGGCTGGCGTCCTTCATCTGGGCCTTTTTCCCAATGCCTATGATTGCTCGCGAGAGCGCCTCCTCCGCCTTGTCGTCGGAGCCGGACGATGCGCTGGTGAGGAAGGAGTAACCGCTCTGGGTCACGGTCCCCAGGACCTTGTTGAGCCCGACGGGGATAGAATCCTGCGATTGCCTCGCAAGAAGCGAGCCTAGGGCCTTCACAGCCTCCTTGTTTGCAAGCTCGTAGAGCTCCTTGAGCGTCGCCTCGCTCCCGCTGTTGAATAGCGAGCTGTTGTCCACAACGACCACCCCGTTGGAGACAGCCCTGAGCTTCTTCAGGGCTAGACCTGCGTAGAACCTGAGCCTCTCTTCAAAGTCGAACGGCATGACCGCGATGCTGACCGCGTTAGCCCCCGCCTCTCTCGCTAGTCCCGCCATCACCGGGGCGAGCCCGGACCCAGTGGCGCGGCCCAGCCCTGCGACCACAAGGACTACCTTCGCGTCCCTGACAAGACTCTTCATTTCGCTGTGGTGCGGCATCGCGAACCCCCTGACCATCGAGGGGCTTGGCTTGTGCACCATCGGAGATTCGATCACCATCTGCTCGCCTTCGCCCGCTGCCTCCAGGTCGGCAGGATCGCACGTGAGATACGCGAACCGGTTCACGAGCGTGGTCTCCCTGCTGAGGGCAGACACTATCCTGATTCCCGCACTACCTATTCCGAGAGCGACGACTTCGGCCGAGGAGATGGATCCAGACATGGACTTTTGACAGTCTCTATAACCAGATTGGATTAATGAACCCGAGCATCAAAAAAGTGGACCAATTGTTCATGAAAGTTTACTAGCGCCGGTTCTCCGGCGACAACCCCGCTCACCACTTGACCTTGAGGGTTAGCGGGTGCGAGGCCTTCACTTCGTCAATCCTCCCAACGCTGGTGTTCTTGGGCTCGTCTTCAAGTTCTCCCGCTTTCAGCTTTTCAAAAAGGGAGTTCAATGTCTCGGCGTAGTCGTCGAGCGACTCGACCGTCTCGGTCTCCGTGGGCTCGATCATGAGCGCCTCTTCCACGGTCAAGGGGAAGTAGACCGTGGGGGAATGGACGCCGAAGTCCAGGAGGGCCTTCGCTATCTTCCCCGCACCTCCGTGCCCTCCTTTGACCGAGACGATTGCCTCGTGCTTCCTCCTTATTCCTCCCCCGACCGGGATAGAGTATCCCTGCGTGTTCAGCTTCGAGAGGAGGTAGTTAGCTCCGAGGACAGCAAGGCTCGAGACGTTGTCCAGTCCGTCCGCGCCTAGGAGCCTGATGTATGAATATGCTCTGAGAAGTATCGCGGAGTTCGCGTAGAAGCCCTTGAGCCTCCCGATGCTCTTCGGGCGCGCGTAGTCCAGCCTGTACTCCTGCCCCGTTTTTTCCACCAATGGCACGGGCAGGTAGTCCTGGAGCTCGCCAGTGGCGCCGACGGGCCCCGCGCCGGGCCCGCCCCCGCCGTGGGGCGTCGCGAACGTCTTGTGGAGGTTGAGGTGCACGACGTCGAACCCCATGTCGCCCGGCCTCGCCTTTCCGAGCAGCGCGTTCATATTGGCCCCGTCGTAGTACATCAACCCCCCGTCGTCGTGTACGGCCTTGGAGATCTCGGCCACGTCCGGCTCGAAGAGGCCGAGCGTGTTTGGGACCGTCAACATCATCCCGGCGGTCCTGGGCGTGAGCTTCGCCTTCACCGATTCGATTGTGACCAGGCCGCTCTCGTTCGAAGGGACATTGACCACCTGGAAACCGGCCATGGACGCGCTCGCCGGATTGGTGCCATGGGCAGAGTCCGCGACGAGTATCTCCGTCCTGTCGCCCCTGCCCTTGTCCCTCAGGTACTTCCTGATCATGAGGACGCCCGCAAACTCCCCCTGAGCGCCCGCGGCCGTGCTGAGCGCGAACCGTTTCATCCCTGAGATTTCGCACAGCATCTCTGAGAGTTCGTAGAATACTTGGAGCAGGCCTTGAACCGTAGAGTCATGCTGGAGGGGGTGCGCCTCTCTCATCCTGGGCGACGAGGCTATCGCCTCCGAGACCTTAGGGTTGTATTTCATCGTGCAGCTGCCAAGCGGGTACATCCCCGTTTCGACCGAGAAGTTCATCTGAGAGAGCCTGTTGAAGTGCCTCAGTACCTGGAGCTCGGAGAGTTCCGGGAGCGGAGCGTCTTCGGCCCTTCGCAGCGACGGAGGGACGAGAGCCTCGCCCCCCTTGCCCTTCGCCCACTCTCGGATCTTCGTGTCTTCCGGCACCATGAAGCCCAGCCTCCCCTTCCTTCCGATCTCCAAGAGGAGAGGTTCGTCCCAGAACGCCTGGCGGAACCGCCTCTCGGGCTTCCTCGGAGTAGCGTCCCCCACGCCTAGACCACCTCTCCCAGTGCGTCCACGAGCCGTCCGATGTCTTCGCTCGAGTGGACCTCCGTCACGCAGAAGGAACCGGCCTCGCCCATCTGCGTGAAGTGCTCCGTCAGCGGGTAGCCGCCCATGACGCCTCTCTTCGCGAGCTCAGAAAAGATCCACGAGGCCTTTCGCCTCTCGTAGCCCACGGTGAACTCCCCAAAAAA
>JBGPFY010000025.1:0-8467 GCA_041483615.1 Nitrososphaeria archaeon
GCGTCCAGATTGAGCCAGTACACCTTGGTTCCTGCGGCGACGGTCAAGGAGTTCGGGACGAACGCATTACCCTGAATCAAGACCAGCGCCCGCACGGTTTGAAGGGAGAGCGACTGAGTGTAGACACTCGAGCCCGCGGTCGCCTTTATGCTCACCGTGGAGTTACCTGCGGCTGTCCCGCCTGCCGCTCTGATTGTGAGAGTCACAGAGCTCTGGAGCTGGGCCGGAAGGTTGACAGAGGTAGGCTGGAAGCTGATTGCTACTCCGGTCGGGAGAGAAGACGCGGAAAGCGAATACGTGCCAGAGACAGTCCCGATCGCAGCAAACTTCAGGACGACCGTCTCGTTGACGCCAGGGGCGACGATGAGAGGCTGTTTCACGCTCATCGTAAGCGTCCCTGAAGAACCCGTCTGAGTCGAGGTGTTGACCGACGTCGTCCCGGTCGACGTGGTTGTTGAAAGAGAGGAGACTATCGGTATCGTCAGATAGAACGCCCCTCCGATGATGAGGACTATCACGACCAGACCAGTCAACGCGCTGATGCCTGACCGGGGCGTTGTCAAACAACAGCACCCCTGCTTTCAGCAATTTATCTCTTTCCCAATTGAAGGATGAGGTTTGAATGAAAGCCCATGTATTGGCGAGAATCGATGCAAATCCACCCCAATTAATGGGCTTTCGCTCTCGGATTCACGAAGTTGGGCGTCTTGAGTTTCTCGCAGTATCTCAATTTTCTGGACTATTCGTTCAAGCAAGAAAAGGCCATGTGGAGTTCGTCGATATCAAGGTATTTTGCGAGACAGCCGGGCTCACAAGGACCATTTCAAGGAGTTGGGACTGAGACTATCTCTCGTGCCGGTCGTGATAAGATTCAATTGCTTCCCTGCCCACGAAAACCAATATCGCAGCGGTCGCGACATAGTCTACCCACCAGAGGCCAAAAAGATACTCTGTCAGAAGCCCGCCGAGTAGGGCAATCGACATCAAAAGGCAAGTCAGCGATACGATTGCGTCAATCGACAGACCGTGCGTGTGCGTTTCGTTGCCTATCTTGCGTTTTTCAAAGTAGAGGTAGGGCATGACGGCGACCGCTCCAATCGCGATTGCTACCCCAAGAGGCGACGCCTCCGGTCTCAGGCCAGAGAAGTAGGAGTACGCCGCGCCTAGGCCAATCGCGGGGACGAGAGCAAAAAGCAAAACGCCTGTGATTTGCTCCGTCCTAGCATTGTGATTGCCGTTGGTCTCTCCCCACGGACTCCCCTTTTCAATTGCGTGAGGACAACGATTCCAGAGAGAATCTCCGCCATGCTGTCTCCCCGAACGCCAACAGAGCGAAGCTCCTCCCGAGGAACCCTGCCCATAGCGAACCGAAGACCTCGACGAGCATCCACGCTGTGCTGAGGTATTCCACCTTGATTCCTCGGCTTATTCGCTGCTGCCGCCACGACTGATGTGCAGGCGTGCAACAGCACGTCGAAGAGCTGATACATTCTTGCGAGATTTGGCAGCCTTCACATGACGTTGGTTTGCAACCGCAAGCCTGGCACGAGAGCACTCCCAACGACACGGTCGAAACGACTCATCGACTTGTAGTTGGCACTTTCACAGGCTTGATTCCCAGACGCATGAGCCTGACCAACAGATAGAGACCGAAAACTATTGCAGTAATGAAGAAGCTGACCGGATATGGCGTGTAAAACGCGATGAAGAGACTGCACCATGTTGCCCCAAGAGCAATCGCCACTGAAATTGCCATTACCCACTGTGGTCTTTTCGCAAGGTACTGGGCCGTTGCCGGCGGCGTGACCATCAACGAGAAGATGAGAAGGACGCCCGTGACCTGCACCGAGAATGAGACAGCGACAGCGACGAGAAGCATGAAGACCGTGCCGATGAAGAGCATAGGCAACCCCTTCGCTTCCGCGACATCTTCGTCCAGAGATGCGAAGAGAAGCGGTCTGTAGATTGCCGCCACCGTAGCGATAATTGCCACTCCGGCGCCAAGAGTCAAGAGAACCTGGTTGCTGCTGACGCCCAATATTTGTCCAAACAAAATAGAATAGGCTGCGGTCGCATATCCGGTGTACAAGCTGATGAATAGTAGTCCGAGGCCGAATGCGAATGCAAGGACGATGCCGATTTGAGTGTCGCGATTGGTCGCGCGACGACCGAGTGCGGCTATTGCCAAGCCCCCCAGGCTTGAACCCAAAACAAGACCGGCAATGGGGGCGATTCCGAGAAGAAGTGCCCCCGCCGCTCCGGCGAAGCCGATTTCAGAGAAGGCGTGCGCTGTAAACGCCGAGCGACGCAGCACCACAAAGTAACCTGTGATTCCAGCGATGATTGCGACTATGGTTCCCGCCTCAAACGCGTGTTGCATGAACGTGTAACTCAGCATCTCCCGAAGATCGGTGATTAGGTTGATGCTGAAGGCCATGTGATATATCACCGTCGAAGGTGTTCTTCTACGCCAATAATCGCAACATTGCCCTTGGAATCGCGCATGACCTCGACCTGAACTCCGTATAGGGCAGTGAGACTCTCTGACGTCAAGACTTCGGCAGGCTTCCCGGTGGCTACCTTCCCGTTCGCGATGTAGATTACTTTGTCAAGGTGCGGAAGAAGCGGGTTTATGTTGTGCGCAATTAGCAACGCCGTTACGCCCCGCGTGCGAATCACGCCGTTGACGAGGTGCAAGAGGTCGCTTTCGCGTCTCATGTCAAGGTTTGACAACGGCTCGTCAAGAAGCAGCAGGTCAGGGTTGCTGACGAGTGCCTCTGCCAGGAATATACGCTGCAGTTCCCCGCCCGACAGCACGCCGAGGGGACGATGCGCGAGTTCCAGCGCGCCGACTGACTTCAGAACCGCGAGCGCGGTGTCGCGGTCCGAGTGGGAAAATGGGTTGAAACCCCATCTTTTTCCGGATAGTCCAAGTCGCACCAACTCAACCGCTTCTACGTTGGTTTCACTGTCGATTATGTGCCGCTGAGGGACGTACCCGATCTGAGGATTGCCACGCTTTGGCGTCGCGCCGAAGACCTTGATGGTGCCGCTGACAGGTTGCTGCAGGCCTAGGAGCAAGCGAAAGAGCGTCGTCTTTCCGGCCCCGTTCGGGCCGATGACGGCCACGAACTCTCCGCGGCCGATGGAAAAGTTGGCTTCCTCCCAGACGGTCGTGTCCCGGTAGCCCGCCGTCAGGTTCTCAGCCGCTAAGAGGCTGGACTCCACCCCAGCAGCGAGGATTTCAGGTGCTATTATATTCATTCGCTATTGATCAAGTGCCTATCCACTGAGCGCGTTCTGAAGGGAGGTAAGCTCCCCGCCCATCCAGCTCTGGAAAGTCATGTTGAGCGGCATCGTCTCAGTCACGCCTGTGATTGGAATCTTGTTTTGGGCGGCCAGTGACTTCATGCTTTCCGTGACCGGCGTCTCAGTCTGTAGGTTGTAAACGAGCACGCGGACTGAGTTCTTGCCTCCCTGGAGCAACTGCTGGAAGTTGGCAACGTCTTGCGCCGGCGGGTCGTTTCCTTCAGCGACCGCCTCCATGAATCCAATGGGAGAGACGACATTGAGACCAGTCGCGTTCGCCATGTAAACGAATATGTCTTCTGTTGCCGCCACAGGCGAGCCGCCGAATTGCTGCTGGATCGCGGCCTCGCGGCTCATGTAGGATTGCCAGAGTGACGAGTTCAGATTTGCGTACTGCTGATGGAAGTATGAGGTTTGGGTCGGGTCGATGGCAACGAGGTCGTTGTATATCGCCTTTACCGTGTCATTCACAAAGTACGGGCTGTACCAAAGGTGAGGGTTTACATCTTTTGCTTGGCCGGTGAGCTCTTGCACGTTCAGGACCTTCTGATTTGGGGTGTTGCCAGCTGAGATGACGCTCAGGGCCCATCCGTCATACCCGGCTCCGTTCACAATCACAAGATGGGCCTTTGAGATTGCCCGGGCGTCGGCCGAGCTGGCCTGGTACTCATGTGGGTCAACATTAGGGTCCGAAACTATGCTCGTTACATTTACGTGGACCCCGCCGAGCTGGGAGGCGAGGCTGCCCCAGAAGTTTTCTGCAGCCACTACCTGAATCACTGAGCTTGGGCCAGAGCTCGTCGAGCCAGAACCTGGACCTCTTGACAGATACATCCCTGCACCGACCGCGACAATCAATAGCCCTGCCACAACGGCCGCCGCCTTCACGTTCCTGTTCCCGGCCCTAGCACTGTTGCCAGCCATGTCAAAGCCTCCAGCCGGCGGTTTAATAAATATTCGCTCAGATGTAACAATTCTGCTACGTAATTGAGCCCATCGGCATTAAATATTACGCTTACCAGCCATGGAATATCACAATAGTGACTAGAGCGAAGGCATGTCGGCCGGCTCTTGAACTGGAATGTGCCTCATCTGGGCGGCCGAGATCGTTTCATTCGTCTAGATGGGTATGAACTTCGTGCTCTTCATCTTGTCTTCGGCTTGGAAGGACCTGCTCATCGCGTTAATCTTCTTGGCGTCCCCCTGAAGCACGAAGACTTCGATGCACATCGACGTTTTTGTCTTGTTATGGACATGCGTGCTGATGATGTCTTCAAACTGGTGCTTCAACTTCGTCACAGGCGCCTCCTCTTCCTCGTCGTGCGTGACAATCAGCAACCCGTTCATCTCCCCCACGACCGCCGCCTTCTCTCTCGAGTCCTCCAGAAGCATGCGGATTGCAGCGCGCACGAGCTCAGACCTCCCTGTAAAGCCCGAGTTCTTCTGGATGTCATTCATCTCTTTCAGCATGCTCTCCGGAAACGATAAGCTGACTACGGTCAAAGGACTTCGGATTCTTCAAATGAAAGAGGTATATAACTTATGTTACTATTAACAACCGTTGAGAATAGACCGCAGCGCTGTCTCGGCCGGGTCCTACCCCGAAAGTTTTCTCAATTCCTCTTCGGGCAAGTCCTCAGGGTTTGATTCAGTGTCGAAATGTATCCTGAGCGTGTAGGGTCCGGACCCGCGAATTAGGATAGACAGGACAACCGCGAACAGCGTGAAATGTGATATGCTTTCTCCGAAGAAGAAGAACGCGAAGACGAGAAGGCCGAGATATATCAGCGATATCGTCCTCAGGAAGATGCCCAAGAGGTAGTGCACACCCAGGATGATCTCGAAGGCCCCGAAGACGAATATGAAAAGATCGACGGTGGGGAAGACGGGGAGGTTGTACTTTGCGATCGCCGAGCTGGTTAGCTCGGGGGCGAGGAGCTTCTCGGTCAGGCCGAGCCAGATTATGCTGATGCCAAAGGTAATCCTCAGCGCAGGCATCGAGAAGGGCTTGAGCTTGACGAGCCGCCGGGCCATCCTGGAGAACATCTTGCGGTTGGCCAAAAGGAACCCGTCGACCGCGTACCGGACGCCTCCCTCGGTGACCAGCACGACGGAAATCCCGAGGAGCTCAAGGTGATCGAGGACGTGAAGCCCGTAGGTCTCGACCGCTAGGCCCAATAGGGAGATGACGAAAAGGGCGGCGAGCTTCACGAACAAGCCGAGTATCAAGAGGATTCCCGCGACGACCTCGAGCCCTGCGATTGCCGGCGCTATGTTCCCTGCTGGAAGGCCGAATTCGGGCGCGAGGAGCCTATAGTCGTATCCTGAGACCACCAGGAAGAGCCCGGTGAAGACCCTGAGGATGAGAGGGACGTAAGGGCTGTATTTCGCGAGCCTCGTTATGAGGCCCTTGAACCTCCCCTTTTGTTGCTCGTGGGCGCCCAGAAATTGGACGGCAACCAGCACGAGCAGCCCGACGAGAAAGAGGAAGGAGAGGAGGTCGGCCTGCGCCAGATGTCCCGGCTGCTGGTCGGCCTCTATCTGGTTGATCTCGGTCTGGTTCAAGATGTAGCGGACGTGAGCGGACGCGGAGCCTGTGCCCACCACAACGAAAACGATGAGGAAAGTCGCGATGTATGTGACGGCGCGGAGGACAGGGCCGACCCCGCCATACCCCCTCATCCGTTTCATTCAAGCTTCGCAGGATACTTAAGGCTTGAGACGCCAAGGAGAGAACGGAGGGTCTTAGTTGCGCCGTCGATGCCAGCCCGCTGACCTCGCTTCCGCTCAATCCGGTCTTTTGGTCGAGGCCATGGTCACCAATTCGCTGCAGCGGAGGAATAGTAGAAAGTCCAAGATGCTAAGACAAAGTTTGAGCGGGCCCGGTGGGATTTGAACCCACGACATGCTGGTTTCTCCGAGATGACCGGACTTAAGAGCCAGCCGTTCCAGGAGGTTCTCTCTGACCTGGCTGAGCCACGGGCCCGCTTCCTCGAAGGCCAGCTGAAGCGTATTTATTGTTTGATTTCCAAAAGCAACGTGGGGTGATGTAGCTCAGCGTGGCAATTCTGACACAACAGCATCAGACCTCTAAGCTCGGCGCTTTCAAGAGTCCTGTCCCGTAGAATCGCCGATGGGTTTTCATCCTTCAACCGTGGGTTAGGATGGTGAAAGCACAGGGCTGCCAGATTCTTAGAGTAACCGCAGAGACTGCACCTCCCTCCGAGTGACGAAACCAGCGCAGTTTTTCTTCTGCGCATCATAACCAACCTGTTTCGATGAACTCTCAATATCTGCTCTTTCCGATGTTTGAGATACCAGCGTCGGTAGGCCATGTGCTGCCTTTCCTTGTCTATGTATGGCAATTGGTCATGAAGCAGCTCGCGATTAATATCCATCCACGTTTGATTTCCCTTCCACCCCCCAGCGTCGAGTATTATTAGGGAGAGCAGGCCGGCCATGGCGAGGATTGGTGAAACGGCTCTGGGTGAATTAGTCTTCGTAGGTCTGGGCTTGGGAGATAGGGGGATTAGCCAAGCCGGCGTCGATAAGATAAAGGCCTCTGACTTGACATACCTTGAAAGGTACACTTCTCCAGCGTCGCCGACACTGGTTGAGTGCGTAGAAGCCGCGACGGGGAAGAAAATCTTGGTCGTCCAAAGGGAGTTCGTCGAAGATGGCAGGGAGATTCTCAAAAAGGCGAGCACGTCGAGGGTGGTGCTCGCGGTCCAAGGCGACCCGATGGTGGCGACTACGCACACCGACCTCCGGGTTAGGGCAGCGTCGCGCGGGATCAAGACGAGCGTTATTCACGGCGCGACAATCCCGGCGGCCGCGGCGAGCGAGAGCGGCCTCCACTATTACAAGTTCGGGGGGACGATTACGTTCACCCTCGAGAGCGCATCCCACCATCAGGACGTGTACAAGCGCATCCACCGTAATCTGCTCGAAGGTCAGCACACGTTGATTCTGCTCGAGCACGACGTCGAGAAGGGCAAGGGCGTCGATCCCAGCTTCGTCTTTGAGAGGCTGCTCGAAGCAGAGAACAACTTCAAACGCGGGGTCCTGTCGGAGGGCACGTTGGCCGTTGTGCTCGGGAGGGTTGGCATGGAGGACGACGCGGCCTTTGGGGGGAGGTTCGGGGCGCTCCGTGGTCGTTCTTTCGGGCCGCCCCCTCATTGTGTCATAATTCCAGGAAGGCTGCATTTCACGGAGGAGGAGGCGCTCGGGACGATCCTCGGGCTTGACAAGAAGGACATCCTCGACAACTCCTCGGCGGTGAAACGCACGGCGCAGGTCCTTGTCCCTCGCTACGTCGAAAAGGCCAGGAAAGCGCTCGGCGAGGCCAAGGGGAGTCTGAACGGGAGGCACCGGGAGCTGCTTGAGAACGCCGAGCTCTACCTCAAAGACTCGGAGGGGTTCCTAGCTAATAACGAGGACGAGCTCGCCATGCTGAGCGTAGGGTACGCTGAGGGGCTCGTCGACGCCCTCTCCTTCACGGGCGAGGTGAAGCTGTCTTGGTGACGCGGCAACCCGTGACCATGGAACTCCTCAGGGAGGTCTACGTGGAGAACCTGAGGGACGGGCGTGCGTCGGCCAGCTCAATCGCCGCGAGACTTGGAATGGCGCCTTCCGTCGTTCGGCATGCTATACGAGAGGCGACCGCAAAGCGGTTCGTCAGGACGGCCAGGGGGCTGGTCGACCTCACCCCAGGAGGGAGGCGCCGACTGAAGGTCGTGATGATGGGCGGTGCGTTTGAGATAATCCACCCAGGGCACGTGGACGCCCTCTCGGAGGCGAAGCGGCTGGGAAACACTCTGGTGGTGGTCGTCGCGACCGACGAAAGTGTCGAGAAGAACAAAGGGAGGCCGCCCGTGACGAGCCAAGCCCTGAGGGTCGGGCTCGTCTCCTCAATCAGGCAGGTGGACCTTGCGCTGCCCGGAAACAAAGGGAGCATCTACGAGATACTGCTCAGGTTTAGGACTGACGTAGTCGCGCTCGGATACGACCAGCGCCACAACGGCGATGAGATTGTCCGGGAGGCGGCGATGAGAGGCGTCAACATCCGCGCCGCGAGGCTCGGGACGCAAATCCCGGACCTGAAGACCTCGAAGATCCTGTTTTCGCTTTAGGCCCGTCAGGCTAGCGTGACGTCCAC
>JBGPFY010000026.1:0-8446 GCA_041483615.1 Nitrososphaeria archaeon
CAGGACCCGATGAAAGATGTGGAGATGGTGGAGAACGAGGTGGACCTGTGGCTGCTCGGCATAATCAGGCGAGATTGGGAGAAGACCTCGAAGCTGTCGGAGCAGCTCAAGACCAGTGTAGCTCCGATGCTGGCGCAGAGGCTAACGGGAATCGGGATAAGCGAGGAGATGGTAGAAGAGACTCTCCTTAAGCTCCGCCTTAAGGCGGACAGGCCACTGGGTTTGGGAGAAGGCGCCCTGGAGTCCTTCGTCAGGGCGCTCAGGGAGAAGAACAAGCCCAGCCTTATCGCCGCCAACAAGGCCGACTTGCCTTCCTCGGCCGAGACGATATCGGCGCTCCGGCAGTCTGGGAGGACCATCATACCCTGCGCGGCGGAGGCGGAGCTACTCCTGAGGAAGGCGGCCGAGGCGGGCGTGATAGCCTACACCCCAGGGGATCCGTCGTTCAAGGTGACGAAAAGTGGCCTGACGCCTCCCCAAACCCGAGCCCTCGAGCTCGTGAAGGAGAGAGTGCTCGACGTCTACGGGGGGACCGGCGTACAGCAAGCCATCGACCAGGCCTACTTCGGGCTGCTCAAAGCCGTGGTCGTCTATCCGGTCGAGGACGAGACAAAGCTGTGCAACAGGGACGGGGAGATCCTCCCCGACGCCTACGTGATGAGCGGAGGCTCGACTGCGCTAGACCTGGCGAGGAGGATACACAGCGACCTCGCGAAGACGTTCCTCTACGCCATCGACGCCAGGACGGGGCTGCGGCTCTCCTCGGAGCATGTGCTCAAGGATAAGGATATCGTGAAGATAATATCAAGCGGCAGGCGCGGCTAGGGCTTCGACCTGGGCGGCGTCCGGCCTCCCGATGAGCTTAGTCTTCCTGACGCCGACGTGTCTGAGCCTCGTGACCTTCTTGGCCTCGTTGTATACGTCGGAGGCAAGCTTCTGGAGGACGGTCTCCTGAACGAACTGGTCGTAGGCCAACGCGGCGGCCCGCTCCCCGATTATGTTGTCTGTGATCATGCGTATCGCGTGCTTCTTTGACGCGTTCATCCTCCCTTGGGACAAGGTTATCGTGTAGACCCTGACAAGGTAGCCGTCCTTTGTCTTGTAGTCCTTGATGAAGTCTGACATGGAGGAGCCCCTCCTGATTAGGCTGCGGAGGTACTCCCTTGAGTATTCGTGCGCCTTTAGGATGGTGTAGGCAGTGTCGCCGTCGACCCTGTCAATCTGGAAGTAGAGCTTGAAGCTGTAGTGCTGAGGGTCCTGCTTGAGGATGTCGTAGAGGGTGGTCTCAACCACTCGCCCCGCGGGCTTCTCGACGTCGGTCATCGGCACCCGGCCGATGGGAGCGTTCCCGAAGGAAGGTGAGGCGAGGACCGTGACCCATTGCTTCAGCTTCCACTTGTCCCGGACCTTCCCGGTCACTTTCTTCGGCAACTGGCTTGCCGGCCTGATTTCTCCGGCTTAAAAACATCGACCCTAGGAAATCCTATCGCGCCCGCCCATGTACGGCACCAGGGGCTTCGGGATCGCGATCGAGCCGTCCTTCTGCTGGCAGTTCTCGACCACGGCCACGAGCGCCCTCGTCGTGACCGCCGTGGAGTTGAGGGTGTGGACCAGCGTTGGCTCGGCGCTCTGCTTCTCCTTGTACCGGATCATCAGCCGCCTGGCCTGGTAGTCGGTCACGTTGCTGCAGGAGACCATCTCCCTGAACTTCCGCTGGGTCGGCATCCATGCCTCGAGGTCGTATTTCTTCGCCGCGACCGTGCCGATGTCCCCGGTGCAGATGTTCACGATACGATAGTGCAGCCCCAGACTTTGGAAGATGGACTCGGCGTTGCCTAAGAGCTCCTCGTGGAGCTGCCAGCTCTGCTCCGGCTTCGAGAAGACGACCTGCTCCACCTTGTAGAACTGGTGCGTCCGGAAGATGCCCTTGGTGTCCTTGCCATGCGCGCCAGCCTCGACCCTGAAGTTGGGGCTGAATCCGCAGTATTTCAGCGGCAATGAGTCGCCCGCCATGATCTCGTCCATGTGCATGGCGACTAGGGGATGCTCGGAGGTGGCGATGAGGAAAAGGTCGTCGCCTTCGATCTTGTAGATCACCGGCCCAAAGTCCCTGAGGTCGACCACCCCTGCGTAGGCTTCCCTGCGCATCATGAGCGGCGGTCCCACGGCAGTGAAGCCCTTGTCCGAGAGAAAGTCCACGGCGTACCTCATGATGGACTGCTCCAGCCTGAGCGCGTCGCCCTTCAAGAAAAAGAACCGCGCTCCCGAGATCTTGGCGGCCCTCTCCATGTCGACGAGACCCAGGTCGCCAAGGATGTCGATGTGGTCCTTCGGCTCAAACTCGAACTTCCGTGGCGCTCCCCAAGTCCTTATCGTGACGTTTCCTCCCTCGTCCGACCCTACGGGCACTGACGCGTGGAGGATGTTAGGCAGGGACATTAGTATCTCGGTGACTCTGGCCTGCAGCTCCTGCGACCTTTTCTCAAGAGTCGAGATCTCCTCGGGTATGCCCTTCACCTCTCCCAGCTTGGCCTTGGCGTCTTTGCCGGACCTCTTCAACTCGGCTATCTCGGCGGTGAGCTTGTTCTGAGCGTGCCTGAGGTCGTCCGCTCGCTTCTTCGCCTGCCGCCACTCAGCGTCGGCGGACGCAGCCTCGTCTACGAGGGGGAGTTTGTCGAGCCAGCCGCGCTTCTTGAGGTCCTTCCTTATGACCTCAGGGTTCTCGCGGAGCAATCTCACGTCGAGCATTGTTCTCTGCTCCCCTCCTCCTGCCCTTGCATTAACCTTCGTGCCTTGGGAAGACGAGGCCTCAAGCGAAAGGCGCAGGCGGACTCACGGCTGCGCTGCGTTTCCAAGCCCTCTGGTCTTGGCCTCGACCCACATGTCACCGAAGAGTCTGGCGTCGGAGATGATGCTGGCGACCGTGCTCAGGGCCGGCCTAGGCCTCGGGGATTCGACATCGAACCGGACGACCGGGCCTTGTTTCGACGCCTTGAACCTCTGGTCCTTCGGGAAGTACCTGTTGTCGGGCATCAACGCTTCGTTGAGGGCCTTGGCGACAGCCTCGTCGGCGCACTCTATCAGGAGCTCGATGCTCAGGGCGGAAGTTTCCGTTCCCTGGCCGGGACCCTCTCGCCTCTTGCCTGCCGCGGCACTGGTCGTCACCCCGCGGTCACCTTCTCGAGGACGAACCTGGTGAAGTCGTCGCGCTTTGAGAATGGTATCTTGGCTCCTGCCGCCATGCTGTGGCCCCCGCCCACGCCCCCGACGCTTTGGGCCGCCTCTCTCATCACCTCTCCGAGGTTGACCTTGCCTGGGTATGAATCGCCAACGCGCGACGAGTACTTCAGCTCCGAGTCCCCCGACTTCGCCCTGACCAAGACGAGCTTGTCGCGGTAGCGGTCTGAGGACGCGAGGAGGGACGAGAGAGAGCCCGTCATCCTCTCTTCGATGAACTCCTCTCCCATGACCAGCATGACGCCTCCGTTGGTGGTAACCTTGTCGGTCTCCGCCTGGAGCCTTTGTATGGCCCTGTTCAGTTTCGCCCGGTACTCGGACATCAGGGCGAGAGCCTGGCGCAGCGCCTCATCCCTCTCGCCCAGGCAGATAGAGACGCCCAGGTCCGTCCTGTCCATCCGGCCGCACGCGTTGAGGACGCTCCCGAACTCCCGGGCGTCCCTCAGGGGGGTGAGCGGGTCCTCGAACTCGAAGGTGTAGACGGTCCCCAGGAGGTCCTTGAGGAGGTCCGAACCGTGGCCCGCCGAGGCGATGAAGCCCGAGATGACCTCGACGACCTTCTGCTTCTCCTCGTTGGAGACCTCGCCGAGGGTGCGCCACCTCCCGCCCTCCTTGAGCTTGAACCCGGAGTTCGAGAGGGCCGCCAGCGCGGCGTCCTTCGCGCCTGACAGACCCGCGATGAAAGGAGAGTAGCTCATCGCGATGGCTTCGTGGACCGGCCTCGTCTCCCTGCCGTAGAAGAGGAGGTCTCTCGAGACCGAGACCAGCCCGGTGGAGACCGCGTCGTCGACCGCCACCTTGTTGAGCCCCCCAAGCGAGCGGGCGTCTCCCTTGTCCTGGCGGTCCCCGAGCGCGCCCACGAGCGCGAGGGTCGAGAGGTCTTGGTTCGCGCGGTCGTCGAACGCCTTCGCCAAAGCGTATGCCATTGTCGACGAGCAGGCCTCGTCGCCTCCGTCGTAGCCGAAGTTCCATGCGTTGAATAGCCGCGGTTGAGACGAGTCCCCCTCGGGGATCTGGTGGTGGTCTACGACCAGGAACCTCTCCCCGAACGCGCTGGAGAGCGCTCCCAGGAGTCCGGAGCCCAGGTCGGTGAAGAGATAGAACTCGAACCTGTCTGCCTTCAGCTTTTCGATGGCGCGCGGGTCGAGGTCGGGAATCGCCCTGACTGAGACCGCGAAATTCTTCCTGGCAAGAGCCGCGAACGCGACGGATCCGCTCGAGAGGCCGTCTGCGTCTATGTGCGTGACGACCAGGATCCGAGCTCCGCGGCTTGAGAGGTCGACGAGGCGCTCCGCCTCCTCTTTGGCACGGGCCATCAGGGCGTGGAAATCGTGGCGGGGGTTCCCCGTCGTAGCAGCATTGTTCGCCACCACTCCGAAAGTCCACCCTTCTTCTTTAGCTTAGCTGGGCCACTACTGCGCTGTACTTGAAGTCCTGCGGTAGGATTCCAATCTCCTTGTAGTACTTGGAGAGCCTGTAGATCTTTGCCTCTATTAGCTCTAGTGACCTGACGTTCTTCCTGTCGGCCTTGAAGGCGCTGAGATGCGACTGGACCCTCCGCGCCGAGTCGAGGAGGTTCTGAAGGTCTTCCGGGATGGCGGGGGCGAGCTTGTTCTCCCTTAGGAGGTCCATCACCGATTTGCCAATTATGGGCTTCACCAGCGGTATCCCGTATTCGTCTCTGAGCCTCACGCCTATCGCGCTTGGGGTGACCCCTTCCTTCGCGAGCTTGATGACCATCGACGTGACCTCGTCGGCGCTGTAGGTGAGCCAGCCCGGGGCCCTCTTGCTGGTGGGCCTGGTCTGGTGGCTCTTACCGTGCCGATGCGAATGTATCCTCGCCAATCGAAACCTGAGCGACTCGTTTTTCCCCGGTTTAAAACCATTCCCGGCGTCAACGCCTATCGCGCGAGATACCACCTCGCGAACTTCCTCATCGCGACGGCCCTGTGGGACACGGCGCACTTCTCCTCGAGAGTTAGCTCGCCGAAGGTCTTGGAGCCGCCTTCGGGGACGAATATCGGGTCGAACCCGAATCCTCCCTCTCCGCTGGGTTTGAAGGCTATCGTCCCCCTGATCGTCCCCTCGAAGAGCGACGGCTCGCCTTGAGGTTCGCAGTAGGCCAGCGAGCTCACGAACTTGGCTGCCCTTTCCTTGCCCTTCCTTTGAGGCGACCGGAGAAGGCCGATGATGCCTGCGGTCCCTATCGTCTTGAAAACATAGGCCGAGTAGGGACCAGGGAACCCCTTGAGCGACTCGACGCATATCCCAGCGTCCTCGACTAGGACTGGCCTCCCGGAGCTAGAGGCAGCGCCCTTTGACGCGAAGGCGGCGACCTCGCCGTTCGTGTCCGCCTGGATCTCCACCCCCTTGCCGTCGTATTGCTCCACGGAGAGTCCAAAAGGAACGAGTATCATTCGCGCCTCCTCCAGCTTTCCGCGGTTGGAGGTGGCGAACAGGATCACTTTGCTCCGTCCACTACTCGACCCTGGCATATCTCCCCCTCCTTTCTATTTCTGCAAGCTTTTTCGCGGCCGCATCCGCCCGCTCCCTCCCGAGTACGGCGGAGTAGCCCGACAGGAGCGACTGCATGAAACGCTTCGAAATGCTGTTGTGGGCGCCGGTGAGCGTCTCCTTGATCAGCCTTAAGTCGACCGCCTGGTCTTCGAGCCTCGTCGAACGGATTGCCAGCCCAAAGTCGATGAGGCAGATGGCGTCGCCGTCCACAATCACGTTCGAGGTCGTGAGGTCTCCGTGCATGATTCCGGCGGAGTGGAGCTTGGCTATGCCACGCCCGAACTCCTCGCCAACCGCTTCGAGCCGCCCTCGGGCGATGTCAGGGTCGAGCAGGAGTGTCTTGAGCCTCTTCCCTTCCACGAACTCCATGACGAGGAGCGCCTCCTGGGGCGAGAGATAGTAGAGGTTGGGGGCGCGGACGCCCGCCAGCTTCGATTGGTGGATAATCTGCGATTCGCGAACGGTCCTTTGGCTCCGGATCGACTTGTCGAGCTCGGGGAGCCGATAAAGGAGAGGTTTGCGCATCTTGTAGACCGCAGGGAGCCCGCACCACTGCCCCATGAAGACGTCCGCCTCCGCGCCGCGATAGAGGAGCTTCACGGCGTGTTCCTCCTACCCTCTCGTCGACCTAGCTTCTCCAAGGCGTTGGCACGGTGTCGAGTCGCCAGGACTGCCTGACCACGCTGTCCGCGACGGTGGGGAGGAACTCTCCCGACCTGAAGGCGAGCAGCCCGGTCCACGCTATCTGGGCGCCGCAGTCTCCGCTGAAACTAGCGGGGACGACCTTCACCGCGGCCTTGTGCCTCCTCGCCATCGTCTCCAGCATCTCGGCGAGCCTGCGGTTCGCGGCCACCCCGCCGACCACCATGAGCTCTCGGGAGCCGGTGAAGGCGAGCGCCCGCTCCGTCACCTCGGTCGTGATCGCGAACGCGGTCTCTTGGACGGAGTAGCAGACATCATCGAACGAAGCGCCACCTTCGAGAAGCTTCTTTGCGGCCGTGAGGACTCCCGAGAAGGAGACGTCATTCCCCTTCACGGTATAGGGGAGTTTCAGGTAACGCCTCGACTTGGAGGCAGCCTCCTCGATCTTCCTCCCGCAAGGAGAGGCGAACCCGACTTGCCTGCCAAGCTGGTCGAGCAGCTGGCCCAGAGTGAGGTCGAGAGTCTCTCCGAGCACCCGCCATACCCCATCGGAGTGCGCGACTACCATTGTATGGCCGCCGGAGATCAGCAGGACGAGCGGTACCTTGGCCCGCGTGAGGAGGCATCCGAGCTCGATGTGCCCGACCGCATGATTGACGGCGACCAGCGGCTTTCCAGCGGAGAGCGACAGCGTTCTCGCGGTAACGGCGCCGACCCTAAGGCACGGCCCCAGTCCGGGTCCCATCGAGTAAGCGATCGCGTCGATGTCATCGATGTCGCTTCCGCGCTGGTTCTCCCTCGCGAGCGCCTCCCGCACGATCTTGACCGCGACGGCGAGGTGGTGCTCGGCCGCTTCTGCGGGATGGATCCCGCTGCCCTCCCGCGGCATGTAGACGTCCTTCGCGTTCGTCACGACCCCGTCCTTTTCGGTCACGACGGAGGCTGAGAAGGTGTGGGCTGTGCTCTCGATGCCCAAGACTTTCAGGTGACCGCGCATTCTTACCGCCTCCGAGGGCTTTTCGGTCCGCGAGACTTGATAAACTTATTTTGGCCCAGATGGCCGCGCCATGAGCTCGTCGGTACAGTCACTGGAGGTCTCCTATTTCCTCCAGATGACGGAGGACGAGGATAAGGTCAGAAGGGCCGTCGCAGGTTTGCTCGGCAGAGACGTTCCGGAGGAGCGCCAGGAGGCGGAGGGACACCATGGCAACGCGATTGTCTGGATCCGTCACCATCTCGCAGGAGACGAGGCCGAAGCGGCGCTCATGAGGGTCGTCTCCCTTCTCGGCGCAGAAGAGAGGAAGACAATCATCAGAGACCTGGACTCTCTTCTGGACGAGCACAACGCGCTTTACATAAGGCTCAGCAAGCAGGTCCTGGTGATGAGAGGAGGCGCGGTGCTCGCCAGCTCTGACCCCATCAGGGTCAAAGTGAAGCCCCGCTCCCACCTGGTGAAAGACGACCCGGGCGGGTTCTACGCGCGGCTCTTGGAGAGGGATGGCTGATTGAGGGGACCTAGGCACAAGAGGTACCTCATGCTGACTAGCGAGGTCCCAATAGACGAGGAGGCGAGGAAGGAGCTCACCCACAGGATTGCCAAGATTTCGCCAATCATCGCCAAGAAGGCCGTGTGGTTCGAGCGCGCGGTAATTGTTAGGACGGACAACGTCGACCTCCCTATGGTGAAGGAAGCCCTGGAGGTGAGCGCGGGTGCAGTCACCCTCAAGTCGAGGCTGGCGTCAGGAGCGATAGGTAAGCTCAAAAAAGCCGTCCCCAGGTAGCTGGTCGCGGATGGTCAAGTACTTCTCGCCCGAGTTCTTTGCGCAGCTCCAGGAAAGCCTTGCGAACGACCCGAGATGGCAGGAGGGGACGAAGGGGCTGAAGACTAGCGTCAAGCTGAGCTCCACCGACCAGAATGCCGCCTCGAGCTACCTTCTCAAGGTGGAGGAGGGGAGGACGACGATCACCCCGTCCGACCAGGCCGCGCAGGCGGAGTTCTCGTTCGAAGGGGCGTATGACACGTGGACGAAGGTCGCAAAGGGAGACGTCG
>JBGPFY010000027.1:0-8387 GCA_041483615.1 Nitrososphaeria archaeon
GCCACCCCTAGGCACAGGAAGAAGACGCTCGCAGGGAAGATGACCCTCTCAGACACGGTCCTCGTGACGATCTCTGGCCAAACCGAGAGGAGGTCGGCCTTGCTGGCTTCGAGGTTGGCGAGTACCACCCCCAGGCTCTCCATGGAGTGGAGGACGTCGCCGTCGGCGAAGAGCAGGATGTCCCCGGTCGACTTTAGGTAGCCGTGGTGGCACGCCCAGCTCTTCCCTAGCCAGTCCGCGGGCCTCTCGGGTTCGCGGATGACCGTCACCTTGCCCGCGAACTCCCTGGCGACCTCCTCGGTGGCGTCGTTGGAGGGGCCGCAAACCACTATCACCTCCGCGGGTTGGAGTTCAAGTTCTGCGAGGGATGCGAGGGACTCCCGGAGCGTGTCGGCTTCGTTCTTCGCTGCGACGATGACCGAGACCTTGTGCCCCCCGCCTCCCGAGAGGCGGGCGAGCGGCCTGAACATCCTGTAGCCGGACAGTGCGGCCAGGCTTGCGATGATGACGAGGAGGGCGTACCCCGAGAGGAGCGCCAGCGCGACGATGCCGATCTGCATGTGCCCATCTCCCTCCTTCGGGGGCCTCCATCAAGGTTCTGCTTGCGACTAAACGTCGCGGCCGTTTCTCGCCCAAGGGAGAGCGCGGCTCGACCCGTCGCTGGCTCGGGAGGGGAAAACCCCGGCGAACTCACACGACATCGCGATATGCTGCCATTCCGCGAAGAACTTCACTACGCTGTCTGGGCCAGCCTACCCTTTGCTTCGTAGGCTCCTATCAGGATCAAGATAGGAGCGACGATATTCAGGATGGGGATGATAGTGAATATCGCCCCGACCTTGATTATAGTCGCGTTGTACCGACCTCCGACCCTCCAAAGCCCGAGGACCTTACCCCCCTATGGTGCCCACGAGTCCCAAGATTCCTCCCAGCGCGAGGAAGGCGACGCCCCAGAGCATAGAGGCGAGGAACAGGGCCGAGGAAGGGGGAAGCGCGCCGCCGGATGCGGAGCCTTGCGCGATTGGGTCAGAGATGCTGCTGAACATCGGAACTGCTCCCAGGCCCGCGGCAGCGAGCTGTCGCGAGGCATGGTGGAATCGGGATCGCGAGAAAGGACTCGTCGATTCAGTTGAGAGCGCTAGTCGCGATATTTCCTCTCGCCGGCGCGGATCGCGACCCTCAGCACGTTCTCCGTGGGCGGGAGGGGGCAGGCGTAGCCCTCGTTGTAAGCGCAGTACGGGTTGTATGCGTAGTTGAAGTCCACTAGGTAGTTGTCGTCGTGCTCGACCCTCATGTCGAGGTAGCGCGCGGCGCCGTAGGTCTCCCTTCCCGAAGTCGCGTCCTTGAAGGGGAGGAAGAGGTTCGGGTCCTCCCTCTCAGCCGACTGGTAGGCCTGGAGCTGGACAGGCTGGCCACCGACGACGAGGTCGAATAGGCCCACCTTGTTGAATAGCTGGCGTGTGCCCTTGTTCGTGGTCATCATGACGCTGGATTCGGTCTGGTACCTCTTGAGAGTCGCCTCGAACCTGAAGGCTGGGTCGGGGTCGAAGTAGCCCAGACCTTGGAAGGCCCCCTGGTCGGAATGCGAGAAGGGGGAGTCGCGGCCAAACCTCATAAACTCGTCCTTCTGCGCCCTGAACCTCAAGAGCGCGCGCCTCCAGGTCTCGACCTCGTCGGGTTGCATCCAAAGCCGTCGGAGCTCGAGTTCAAGAAGAACCTTTCTGGCGGCTGGTTCCCGAGGGCAGTTAGTCCGGCCTATCTCGGAGGCGACTCCGTCGACAGCGCGGAGCAGATATTAATCCTCGGCCTGCTTGGAGATGTAGCACGCGAATGGACTTTGGCAAATAGACCGGCACACGAAGGACAACCAGCGGCCACGGCCGAGGAATTCCTAACCTTGGAGGATGCCGCCGGACTGGTGGGAAAGTCCCGGAGCAACATCGCCTACCTCATCCAATACGACCGTTTGCAGAGATACGACGCCCGCGGCAAGGCGGTCAGGCGCGCCCCATACGGCGGCCTCAGGGTCTCCAGGACCGAGCTGCTCGGCTACGTCGAGGGCTGGAACCGGAGGGTCAGGTCCCGGATGGAGGCGCTGAAGATTGGCGACACCTCGCTCGCCTTCCTCGAGGTGCCGGAGAGGGAGCGGACCAAGCATGTCCATAGGCTCCACCCTTACCTGGGGAAGTTCATCCCCCAGCTCGTCGGCCACTTTCTGTCCAGATACTTCGAGCCGGGAGACCTGGTTCTGGACCCTTTCAGCGGCTCGGGGACGACGCTGGTCGAGGCGAGCGAAAGAGGGATAGACTCTGTCGGCGTCGACATCTCCGAGTTCAACGTGATGATTTCAAGGGTCAAACTCGCCGAGTACGACATCCCCGCGCTTGAGAGGGAGGTGCTGGACATCTCGAGAAGGACCGCGGAGTTCAGCGCCAGGGAGTTCCCCGGAGGGAAGGGCGCCGGGTCGGGACGAAGGCCGCGAGGGGAGGGCGGCTATCTCGAGACCTGGTTCGCCCCGAGGAGCCTCGCCGAGATGCTCTTCTTCCGCAGCCTCATCTCAGAATACGAGCACCAGGAACTCCTCAAGGTCCTCTTGAGCAGGACTGCGCGCTCCTGCAGGCTCGTCCACCACTACGACCTGGCGACGCCGACGGAGCCCGTGCGCGGGCCGTACGTCTGCTACAAGCACAAGGGGAAGGTATGCAGGCCGGTCACGACAATCGTCCCGAGGCTCAAGTTCTACTCCGTCGACACGGTGAGGAGGGTGAAGGAGTTCCAGAGGGTGAGGAAGTCGGCTGTGTCGCTCGCCGTCGAGGGGGACTCGAGGACCATCAGGCTCGATGACCACCTGCGGGAGGCGGGACTACCCGCCAGGGGCGCCGCTGGAATCTTCACGTCTCCCCCGTATGTGGGGCAGATCGACTACCACGAGCAACACGGGTACGCATACGAGCTCTTTGGGATAGGGAGGAGGGACGAGCTGGAAATAGGGCCGAAGAGCAGGGGGAAGGGGGAGCTGGCGAAGCAAGGCTACACTAGGGGAATGGTCGCGTCGCTTCGCAACATGCGCGGTCATCTCTCACCGGGCTCTCCGGTCCTGCTTGTCGCCAACGACAGGCTCGGCCTCTACCCCCATATCTTCGAGGAGGCGGAGATGCGCGTCGAGAAGTCGTTCCAAAGGCCCGTGGAGGACAGGACCGAGCGTGACAAAAGGCCGTATTCGGAGACCGTCTTCCTGGCGCGGCTCGAAGACTAGGACTGCTCCTCGGCCTTCTCCTTCTTCCTTGTGAACTCCTTCTCGAGGGTCCTTGCGTCCTCCTCCAGGCGCACCATGCCCTCGCGCCAGAGCTCCGAGACGATCGGGACGAGCGTGACGAACAGGCCGGTGATGACGGAGCCGAAGGAGACGAAGGCCATCACCGAGGCGAAGATCTTCCCCACGTCCGTTGTCAGCGCGACGGGCGGGCCCTGCCCCGTGGCGAGCATGCTCTCGAAGTAGAATGAGTCCACCCAGCCCATCCCCTCAATCACGTGGAACCCAACGGCTCCCACAAGGATGACGGTCGCGATGCCCGAGATGGCGTAGAATACCCTTCTTTTTCGGCTTGCAGGGATCGCGGGCCGCCTGGGTGGGGAGCCCATGGTGCTCCGGGCGGTTCCCCTTGTTAATTAGCTAGAGGCAGCTCCGCGCACCGGAAGGCTAAACTATGGGCGGGCCCTCTTTCGCACGTTGGACACCTTTGAGGCCATCTCCACCAAGCTAGAAGTCCGAGAGTTCGCGTCCAAACGAGTCCCGGGGGAGACGAAGAGGAAGATCCTCGAGGCGGCGAGGCTCACCGGCTCGTCGATGAACACCCAGCACTGGCGCTTCGTCCTGGTGCAGGACCGATCCAACCTGAAGAGGCTCGCGGCCGACAGCATGTCAGGGAAGTGGGTCGTGGGGGCAGACTTTGCAGTCATCATATCGATCGACCCAAAGATTCCTGGAAGCTCGATCGACGCGGGGCGCGTAGTCCAGGACATGGAGCTCGCGGCCTGGAACTTCGGCGTGGCGTCGGGCATATACACGGGCGTCGGCGAGGCCGCCCTACACAAGGACTTTGGGATCCCGGAGAGCATGAAGCCGGCGGCGGTCCTCGGATTCGGCTACCCGAAGAGGAAGATCCTTGGGAAGAAGAACAGGAAGCCCATCGAGGAGCTGGCGTTTCCTGAGAGATATGGCGAGAAGCTCAAGGCTTCGGACCTCTCATGAGACTTCATCGAAAAGGGGAAAAGCGACCCTCGGCAGGCCGTAGCCATGCTTTCGAATGATTTCAGCGTCGCAGTCATGGTATCAGATGGGAAAAAGTCCGCGGCTTGGTATAGGGACAGGCTGGGGTTCGAGGTGTCAACCGATGACGAGCACTGGGTGACAGCCTGGCCCAAGGGAGCCGGGTGGAAGCTGCACCTGTGCGAGGGGAAGCTCGAGCCGGGGAACACGGGCATCTCGTTCTACAGCGAAGACGTGAAGAAGACGGTAGACGACCTGAAGAAGAGGGGGGCGAAGTTCTCGATGGACTACACCAAGAGCGAGTGGGGCGAGATGGCGCAGCTCAAGGACCCAGACGGCAACCTCATCTGGATCTCAAAGGGGAGCCCGTAGCCCGGGCGTCAGCGCCCGCTTCTCCTAACTTTCTTGGCGGGCTCGGCCTTCTGCCGAGGGGCCCTTCGAGGGATGAATTGGGTAATCCCGATGGGTCAGCGAGGTTGACGTTAATATCGCGGCCTCGCCTCTAGGCGCGACGCGGTTGCCCCTCTATCAGCCTTCCACGCTACTCCTCGAGTGGGTCGGGTTGGTGAGCCTATTCGGATTCGTAGCGATGGGCCTGGACAAGGCGATGGCCGTGGGAGGGTCCAGGAGGATTAGCGAAAGGACGCTCTGGCTTACCGCGCTTCTCGGAGGATTTCTCGGAATCCTCTTGGGCGGGTTTGTCTTCCATCACAAGACCTCCAAGATTGAATTCTGGGGACCTGTGGTCGTGTCGGCGGTCCTCTGGGGAGCCGCAATCGCCTTTGCATACCCCCAGTCCGCCATTGGTCTGTGACGGAGCTCGGTAACTCACTCACCCAGCTCGGCGTCCGTCGGGATGCTCTTGACGCCACGCACGGGGGAGAACAGGACCCAGAGGAAGGAGAACGCGCCGCCAATCGCTCCCACCACCAACGCCGGGTAGAGGCCGAATGCCTGGCCGATCGCCCCTCCCGCGTGGGCGCCTATTGGGAGTGTCCCCCAGACGATGAATCTCATCGTCGCGTTCAGCCTCCCCTGCAGCCTCACCGGGACGAGGGCTTGCCTGTAGCTGACCTGGTTGACGTTGTAGACCACGCCTGCGAACGACGTGACGAAGAAGGCGAGTATCAGGAAGTAGCTGCCGTAAGGGGGGACCGCCGGGATGACGAGGAGCCAGGCGCAAGAGAAGGCAGCCGCGGAAAGGATGATGAGCCTCCCCACCCCGGTGAGTGCGACGAGCCTCGCGGCCACGAGGGCGGCGAGTAACGACCCTGCGCTCCCAAGGGCGAGCATCACGCCGAGGGCGAACGGGGCCATCCCCAGGCGGTTGACCGCGTAGAGGATGATCACGGCGCTTATCATGCTCCCGAAGAGGTTCGCGGTGGCAGTGCATCCAGCTATCGAGCGGAGCTTGTCGTTGCGCAGGACGACCGCGAGGCCTTCCTCGATCTCGTGAATCATCGGCCTTCGAGACTCCCGGGCGACCTGCTCTTCCTTCCGTCTGATCCAGCCGAGGGATATCGCCGACCAGACGAACGAGAGGGAGTCTATCAGGATGGCGAAGGGCGCCGCCACGAACTGGATGATGCCTCCAGCCAGGCTCGGCCCGACGACAGAGGCGACCGCGGCGCTGGCCTGGAGCTTGCCGTTGGCGTCGACGAGCTGCTCCCGCTCCACGAGCGAGGGGAGGTACGCCTGGTAGGTGACGTCGAAGATGACGGTGAACACTCCGGTCCCGAAGCTGACCAGGTAGAGGAGGTAGACGCTGAGACCTCCGGACAAGAACGCGATGGGGATGCTCAGGAGGAGCCCGGCTCGCGAGACGTCGCTCAGGATCATCAGACGGAGCCTCCTGTACCTGTCCGCCCAGACACCTGCCGCCAGTCCTAGGAGGAGGAAGGGGAGGGTGCCCAGCGCCTGGAGGACGCCCATCTGCGCGGGAGACGCACGGAGCACCAGGATCGCGGTCAGCGGAAAGGCGAGGCCTGTGAACTGGTCGCCGACGAGAGAGACGGTCTCCCCTGACCAGAGCTTGAGAAAGTCATGGTGGCGTCAAAGGCTCCGGCCTGCCGTCCGGGGCGGCTCCTTCGGGCCGGGTCCCTCTCCTCCGCTCATGTCCCTGCTCGAGGGCCCGGTCTAGATATTTGAAGAGGTTATCGTAGCGTCTCTTCGAGTTCGGACCATTGTCGCAAGGGCCCGACGGACTTTTCAAGCTCGTAGATGGAGACGGTCGAGTAGTCGCTGGTCTGCTCCAGGAAATCCTTCAGGTTTCGCGCCTCCGAGAGGGAGTCCTTGGAGAACCTGTTGACGAGCCCTCCCCGCGTCTTCGCTACTACGACCAGCCTTCTCATTATTCCTCCCGGGATATTCTGACTATATTAAAAGAACTGATTTGAATATTCCTAATCGAATACGGCTAGCATGTGGGGACGTGCCTTCTTGGGTGACTCGTTCCGACTTTGTGGAGGGGCACCAAGACGACTCAAGAACTAGACGACTATATCCATAGATTTATACCATATGTCGTAAACTGTCAAGTCGACAACGAAGATGGCGTTGAGCACTTCGCTGCGGAGGACGTCGCTGTCGATATTGGTCATCTTGATGCTCGCATTTGTCTTCCCACCCGCCCTCGCGGCGACCATCACTGTTAAGACCGACGCGCCATCTTACTTCGCTTCTCAGACAATCACGACAAGCGGAACTGTTTCCCCGACGCCCGGGCCGAACAATGCGGTCATCGTCACAATAAGAAACCCCAGCAACACCGTCGTAGACATTGGGCCCGCCCAGGTCGATTCCTCTACCGGGACTTACAGCTTTGTCACCGTGGCTGGAGGAAGCACCAGCTGGATTGCAGGGACATATTCTGTGAACGCAACGTGGGGAGGGAGCGGCGGCACCGCGACGACCACGACGACGTTCCAGTATTCCCCGACTCCTCCCATCGCCACGACCACGACGACCATGGCGTGCACCTCGCCTATCGCGGTGGGAGCTACTTCCATGTGCACGGCCACGCTGGCAGGCACGCAGGGGACTGTCACTGGCGAGACGGTGACGTTCTCGGTCCAATCGGGCGGCTCCGGAGCGGTGACTCTTCCGTCACCACCCGGATGCGGTCTCTCCGCGGCTGGGACATGCTCCATCTCGGTCACCGGTGCGACCCCGGGCAGTGTCACGATAAAGGCGTCCTATCCGGGTGACGCGAACAACGCGGCGAGCTCCGGCACCGGGACACTGACCATCACCGGTGGCACGACGACCACAGTCAGTTGCGCTCCGGCCTCGGTCGTCATCGCTGCCGTGTCCACTTGCACGGTGACTGTCTCTGGGACTTCAGGGGCGGTCGCGGGGACGGCGGTCACGTTCTCGCAGACTTCAGGAAGCACCGGAAGGGTGACCTTCCCCTCACCTGCGACCTGTGCGCTTACGGCGGGAGGGACATGCTCGGTCGCGGCCACCGGGGCCGCTGCGGGTAGCGTGACCGTGAGCGCGTCATATCCTGGAGATTCTAGCAACGGCCCCAGCTCGGGGAGCGCGACTTTGGCCGTTCAGGCCGCTACCACGACGACCACCACGACCCCGACATCTTCCACGAGCACGAGCACTAGCAGCCTCACGACTGTGACGGTGACCCAGACGAGCCCCACCACCACGAGCACGACGTCGCAGTCCGCCGGTGGTGGACTGAGCGCCAACGTCGTCTACATAATCGCCGCCGTGGCGCTGGTAGCAGTCTTACTGGGCGCCGTATTCGTGTGGAGGAGGAAGGTGGCGACCGACTATGAGCAGCGGTCCGCCCGCTCGGCGTGACACGAAGCACTTCCTCGCGCTCCAGAACCTCGGTGGACAAACTGATTTATCGCGCTCCGGTCTGGCGCCTTGGATGAATTTCCGATTCTATTACGCCGGGATAAGGGTGAGGGACCTGAAGAAGTCCCTGGACTTTTACACGAAGGCCTTAGGGATGAAGGTCGTGGAGAAGGGGACGATGCAGCACGGCGGGAAGTTCGTGCAGCTGAGAGGCGAGGGGTCGGAGCAGACGCTCGAGCTGAACTGGTACCTGCGGGGCAGCAGGTTCTACACCGAATGCTCCTCGGGGGAGGAGATGGAC
>JBGPFY010000028.1:0-8323 GCA_041483615.1 Nitrososphaeria archaeon
CATCAGGCAGTTCCTCCTGGACCAGGCCAAGGCTCGCGGGAGGACGATCTTCATCGCGACCCATAACATGGTCGAAGGGGAGACAATCTGTGACAGGGTCGCCATCATCGACAAGGGGAGGGTCCTTGCGTGCGACACACCCGCGGCGCTCAAGAAACAGGTCGGGCGGCAGGTGGTCGTGATGGAGGTGGGGCCTCCGCAACCTTTCCAGTTCGTTAACGAGCTTCGGGGCGTGAGCGGGGTCTCCTCAACAACCGACGACGAGAAGGAGCTCGCGACCGTAAGGATTCTGGTCGATGACGACGCGGTGGAGGCCCAGGTCCGGGACGAGATGGAGAGGAGGGCGATGAAGGTCTACGCCTCGTGGAGGCAGGAGCCGACCTTGGAGGAGGTCTTCATCAAGTTCGTGGGGCGCGGGTTCGCAGAGAGCGAGAGCCTTGGAAGCTAGCCTCTGGTACAGGACGATGTACGCGCGCACCTGGGTGAGGGTGCGGAGCATGTACGGAGAGCCGCTCTGGCTCTTGATTGGAATAGCGTTCCCTCTGTTCACGACCTTCGGCCTCGGGTTCCTCTATCGCAGTTCGGGGGTCGGAAACATCGCGGGTTTCGCGGTCATCGGCGGGGTCGCGGTGGCCTTCTGGAGCAACGTCGTCTGGTCGATGGCCACGCAGTTCTATTGGGACAAGCAGGAGGGGTTGTTTGAGCTGTACCTGGTCTCGCCCGCGCCGATCTCGGCAATCCTCGTCGGGATGTCGATTGGAGGGTTCGTCGGCACGGCCCCTTCCGCGCTGCTCGTGGGAGTGGTCGGCTGGCAGGTCTTCGGCTCCGCGGTCACGCCTTCGTGGACGCTAATCGCCGCCGGCTTCACGCTCACGATCATCGCACTCTACTCGCTCGGGATGCTCCTGGCGTCGGTATATCTTGCCTATGGCAGGGAGGCCGAGTCGCTGAACGACTCTGTCCAACAGTCGGTCTCCATGTTCTCGGGCGTCTACTTCCCTTCGATTGGCCAGGGCTCGCCCTTTCCTGTCTCGCTGCAGCTCGTCGTGTCTTTGATACCGTTGACAATCGGAATGGACGTCTTGCGGAAAGCTGTTTTCGCGCCTCTCACCTCCTCTTTCCCATCGGTCAACGAGGATCTCGCGATCCTCGCGGTCCTCTGCGTCGTCTTCTTTGTAGGGGCACAGAAGGCGACCGGCTACATGAGGGAGAGGGGCAGAAGGAACGGCACGTTGGTGGTGAGGCTGCGTTGAGCATGCTCCGGCCTCTGCTGGCATCAATCTGGATGGGCTGGCAGAGGGAGATAGGATGGGGGAACCCCATACTCGCGATTCTGGCGAGGGCGGTCGCCCCTGCGGCGGGGGCCCTCACCGCGGCGATAGTCTACTGGTTCGGTGCGAGTGAAGCAGGCCTTTTTGACCCGACCCGTCTCGCCTACGTGGTCATCGGTGCCTCGCTCTACGGGCAAATCGCGTTGTATGCCTATGTTCCGACATCGGCAATCTCTGAGGGGAAGAACAGCTACGTCTATCCGCAGGTCTACGTGACGCCCTCTTCCTCAATCCCGTATCTGGCAGGCAGGTGCGTGGCATCCTTCCTCGAGTCGGTGCCCGTGGTCATGATCTCGATTGCGTGCTGCGCGTTTGTCAGCTCTGAGTTCTTCCACTCCAGCCTGCCCTTGGTGATCTCCCCCCTCTCGGTCGTGCTCTCCATCCTTGCTATGGCGCTGATCTTCCCGGCGGCGCTCGGGCTGGGTTACCTGCTCGGGTCGTATGCGATCTTTGCGAGCAAGTTCGAGTGGGCCGTGCCTTCATATATCGCAGGCACCCTCATGATATTGTCGGAGGCGCTCTATCCCGCTTCGGTCCTCCCTTGGCCCCTCTCTGCTGTGGCTGAGTCTTTGCCCTTCACGTATTTCATGAGGGCGACTAGGGACGTTCTGCTATACAACTCGCCTTCAAGCTACGTCTCCGACGCGGCCGTCGCCTTTATCCTGGGGGTGCCGATACTAATCCTCGGTCTGCTGGCCTTCAAGTCGGGAGAGACCAAGGGGAGGCTAAAGGGATTTATCGACAGGAAGAGCATGTGAGAGACTTGCTTTTGCGGCCATCCGACGCAGCTTCTTCTACCCTCGCTGCAGGTCTATCGTGTTGATAGCTGGCCACGCTACGGATGCCGGGACCTCCAGGTTCGCGGAGTGGGCGGTCGGCGAGAAGGGAGTTAATGTCAACCATTTCAGAGAGTTCCGCGGCCTTCGACTTTCCTCTCTGGGGATCGGGACGTACCTCGGTGACGTGAATGCCGAGACAGACAGACTGGTAGAGGATGCCATAGTGCAGTCAGCCTCTTCGGGCGCAGTCAATGTGGTCGACACGGCAATCAACTACAGGCTCCAAAGGGCCGAGAGGTCGGTCGGAAGAGCCCTGGCCCGCCTGGCAGGCAAAGAGGGGATTGAAGGAGGGCGTGAGGCCCTCTTCGTCTGCACCAAGAACGGCTACCTCAGCTCGGACGGAGAGCTGTCTCTGGACTTTTGGAGCTATATACATAACGAGTTCATAAGGCCGGGGAAGCTGAGGCCGGAAGAGATAGCCGGCGAGGCCCACTCCATGGCGCTCCCTTTCCTCAAGGACCAGCTGCGGAGGAGCCTGGCGAACCTGGGCCTCGACTGCATCGACGTCCTCTACTTGCACAACGCGGCAGAGTCTTGGTTGGGCGAGATTGGATACAGGAGGTTCATCGAGAAGCTATGGGAGGTCTTCACTTTCTACGAGGCGGAGCGGAAGAGTGGACGCATCCTCTACTACGGGATGGCGACCTGGTCATGCCTCAGGGTGAAGAAGGGGGAGGGCGAGCACGTCAACCTGGACGACGTGGTCGATGTGGCGAAGAGCGTCGGCGGGGAGGAGCACGGCTTCAGGTTCGTCCAGCTCCCTTTCAATGTCGCGATGAGCGAGGCGTTCGCCCAGAGGAATCAGAGGGTCGCCGACGAGCCGCTCACGACTTTCGAGGCTTCGAGACAGTTGGGCGTGGGGGTCTTCACGAGCGCTCCCTTGTCTCAGGCGAGGCTGCTCACCCACACCAGAGTTCCCGAACTCGAAGGGTCGAAGGCGTTGTCCCTCATCCAGTTCGCGCGCTCCGTCCATCCGGCTGTCGTCGCCCCTTTGATTGGTCAGAAAAACCCGGAACACGTAAGAGAAAACCTTCGCATCGCGACGATGCCACCACTCGCTGAATCGGAATTCAGGGAGACGTACAAAGGGCTGATTTAATAGACTGCGGAGGAGCAAATGGTCCAGGGCATGAGGGGCTATCTCGTGGTTCCTGGAATCTTGCTCGCTCTGGCGGGGTTGACCTTCACCCTCCAAGGTCTCGGGATAGTCGGTCCCGCCAACTCGCTCATGTTCCAGAGCACGGCCTGGGTGTATCAGGGGCTGGCGGCCTTCTTCTTGGGTCTGCTCCTGGTGCTCGTTGGAGTCTGGAAGGGCCGAGCGAAGACGAATTGATGGCGGAGCGGCAGCCGGGTGGCCGCCGTTTGGGCTGTCAACTGCCTCGAACGTCGCGAGTCGTCCTTTACCTGCGCCTAGCGACTACCTTCTCTGGCGCTTCCCTCAGTCGCAGCTTCGTCTCGTAGCTCGTGCCGTTCCTGACGAATTCGACTGAGACCTCCTCGCCTATGACCAGGTGGGACAAGGCGCTTACCAGGTCCTTCATTCCTTCGACCTTGGCGTCCCCGATCTTGACCAGGATGTCGCCGACCCGCAACCCCGCTTCTCGCGCCGGCGCTTCGTGCAGGACCTCCGCGAGCAGCACTCCATGCTCAACAGCGAGGTTGTATCTCCTTGCCACGAACTTGTTGACGTCCATTCCGGAGATTCCGAGCCACGGGCGCACCACTCTGCCGTTGCGCGTGATTTGGTCCATGGTCCTCTTGATTGTCTCTGAGGGTATCGCGAACCCCATTCCCTGCGCGAAGGGTATCATGGCCGTGTTGAGCCCTATGACCTTGCCGTCCAAGTCGGCGAGGGGGCCCCCGCTGTTCCCAGGATTGATGGCCGCGTCCGTCTGGATTAAGCCCTCGACGACGAAGTCTGTCCCGGGAAGCGGTCTCCCCAGCGCCCCTATCAATCCCATCGACACCGTCGGCGCCCCTGGGAGCCCGAGCGCGTTGCCGATGGCCAGGACTATCTGGCCGACCTTGAGCTTCTCGGAATCGCCCAGCGTAGCGAATGGAAGGTCGTTTGCCTCGACCTTCACGAGTGCGACGTCAGTCGCAGGGTCCGTGCCTATCACCTCTCCTACGAGCGTCCGGCCGTCCTTGAGGTTGACCTGCACCCTCGCGGCGTCGTCGATGACGTGGTTGTTCGTCACGATGATCCCCCGCGGGTCGATTATGACGCCCGACCCTTGGCCCTCGACCGGGACCACGCCAAATCGGTAGTCTCTGGCGAGCCTCGTGCTGTCAATCCCGACCACGCTCTCGCTCAGCCTCTCCACGGCTCCTGTTATTTGGCTCTCTAGCTCTGTGAGACCCATTTCTCTCTCGACTCCAAGTGCGCTCGGCTACCAGGGCGGCCTGATTGGAGGCCCGGGCTCCGGCACCGAAGGTCTGGGAGGCCCTCTCGGCTCCATTGCCCTTAGTCCTCCCTTCCTGTGGTGGGCGTGATTTCGAGCTCGACCACGCTTCCGCCTCTAAGGACCGAGAGCTTGGCCTTCTGGCCTATTGCCTCCTCGCCCAGGTGGCTTGTTAGGTCCTCCGAACTCGAGACGCTCTTCCCGTTGAACCTCAACAGGACGTCGCCGAAGGCCAGACCGGACTGCTTCGCTGGGGTGCCCTCCTCCACTGAGAGCACCATGACGCCCGCGTCTTGCCCTACGCGCCGGTCAGAAGAGACCTCGTCCGGGAGCGCCACTGGGTTGGAGACAATCCCGAGAAAGGCCCTTTTGAACGGCTGGCCCTCCGCGAGCCTCCGGACCACCTTCGATATCGCGTTCACAGGCACGGCTATCCCTCGCTTTGAGAAGTAAGCCACGTTCATCCCAATCAGGCGCCCCGAGGCGTCGACCAGGGGACCCCCCGAGTACCCAGGGTTCACCCGCGCGTCGGTGATGACTGCGTTCTCAATCGTCATCCCCCACCAACCGCCTATGCTGCGGTTCGCTCCAGTTATGATCCCAGAGGTGATGCTGGCGCGCGAAGCGAATGGGTTCGCAAGGGCGAGGACGAATTGCCCCGCTCTCAGCTTATCGGAGTCTCCTCGCTGAATGGGAGTGAGGGATTCCTCGACCGTCAAGACCGCTATGTCTGACCGCCTGAGGCGCCCGGCGACCTTCGCCGGCAGCTTCCTTCCGTCCTCCGTCCCTACGGTAACCTCGTCGGCGCCCCTGACGACGTGGTGGGCGGTGACCACTGTGTGCTCGTCCCAAACTATCCCCGAACCGTTTCCGTGTCCGGAGCCCACGCTCACGACCGAGCGACCGGTGCTCTCGGCGATCCGCTCGATTTCGTCGGAGATCGTCTGCAGGATTCCGCTTGAACTTAGACTCAAGTTATCTTATCACTGCAGAGCCATAGGAAGTGGGGATACTTGTTGATGGAGAATCTGGGAAGTCGGTCACATCTATCGGCGCGCAGCCCCTTTCGCGCTCAGCTCAGTTGTGCATCGAGAAAGACGAGCCCATCGAGAAGAACGCTGCGCGTCCCGCGAGACCCGTAGGGTTGAGGCGAGATAGATGCCCCACGAGCTGGTAAGATGCCCTGATGGCGTCCGTCAGGTCTTTGCCCTCGCGGACGTTGCCCTCGATTGTGAGCTCGCCTTCCGAGAAGATGGCGTCTATCTGGACGGCGCCGTCTCCCGTGACCCACTTCATGTTTATCCCACGCTCGTCCTCAGAGTACCCAAGCCATCGCAGAGGTCCGAACCACCTCCCCTTGAGGCCCGAAACCACCTCGGTGTAGCTCCGGCCAAACGGGAGGAGTGTCCGCAAGATGGGAATCCTGTGCTGCGTCGGGGACGGTGGGCGGGGTGTCGATGCCAGGGGCTTGACCCCGATCATCTCCTTCCCCTTGTGCGTCACCTGATAGCCGTCGGGGGTCTTTTCCAGGATCATCTTGTCCTCGAGTCTGTGCAGGATTCGTGAAAGCGTCTCCGAATGGGTCCCCAACTTTCGTCTGAGACCCTCGAACGTGAACCCGAGCAAGTCCTCTTCACCGAGAAAACGCAACACCTCCGCGTCCCTCTCGCTGAACTGCGGGTCGCGTGAGTAGTCATTCCTGGGAAGTCTGTCGGGCAACCTGGAGTCTTGGAGGACGAATGATTGGGCTTCTTATATAGATAGCAGTTGCGTCACGGCTACTAGGTCGTCGGCGGTCCCGAGACCACCCTCCTGTAGGCCGCTATGAAGTCCAGCGCGAACCTGTCGGCGTTCTTCTCCGTCCCTCTGTGCTGGCCTGCGAAGTAGCGCAGATGGTGGTAGAACTCGTGGAGAATGGTGAAGGGATCGTAGAGATACTCTTGCCTCGCGGCGAGTATCTCCTTCCTGTTCGCCGAGTAGACCGCGAGGACCCCCTTCGATCGCCCCTTCACCACCCCGACCCCGAGCTTCGGCTCCTCGACGCGGTAGTGCTCGCAGAGCAGCTTGAGCGCCTCTTCAGGCCTGGAGTCGAGGATTGTCGCCACGACCACCGCCTTGAACCTTTCGTCTGTCTTGCCCTGTTTCTCTTCTGTCGTGATTCTGCACGCCACGTCTCTTTCAAGATTCGGTGATATCGAAAGTGAACCTTGCGCCGGCGAACTCGCCGGTCCCCTTCTTCTCCCAGGAGACCTTGTATGCCTTGGTCAACTGCTTTCCGATTATCTTCACCCCGCTGGGAAGCTCCGCATACATCTTCTCTACCTTTGCCGGGTCCTTTGTGGAGAGGAGGCTCCTTCTTCTCTTCATCAGGTACTTCACCGCCACGTTCCGGTGTTCGTGCCCCTCGACCTCAATCTGCTCCTTGCCGGTGTCGATGGTGAAGGCTCTCTTCGCCATTGTCGCTCCACCGACGCAGTCGATTAATGAGGTTTTGGTTTTGTCACTGGTTCGTAGGGTGGCAAGTCGCGTTGCCCCTTCTTGGCTAGAGCCCCACGGCTGACCAGACGTCGTCGTCGCTGTCGAGCTGGGTGAACCCGCACCTGTCGCACTTCCGCCCCGTAAGGACTGCCTCCTTGCCTCCCGCAAGGATTTTCCTCTCGTATTCGACCATCTGTCCGGCACGGCACCTTTCACAAATCATTGTCAGCGGGCCTGCTCAACGGGCTTCCCGGAGTCGAACCTTTAAGTCACTCCCCTCTTCAGTCGCCAAAGTCTGATCTGATGGTGGCGGTTCAAGTTGGGCGTTCCTGAGAAAATCAAGAAAATCGAGGAGGACCTTCTAAAGACACAGGTCAACAAGCACACCGAGCGTCACATCGGAGTTCTCAGGGCGAAGCTCTCGAAACTCAAGCTGGAGCAGGAGGAGCAGCAAGCGCGGCACTCGGGGAGCACCGTAGGATACGACGTAAAGAAGTCGGGAGACGGGACCGTCGTTCTCATAGGCATGCCCAGCGTGGGAAAGTCTACGCTACTGAACGTGCTGACGAACGCGAAGTCAAAGGTCGCGGCCTACCACTTCACCACGCTCGACGTCGTCCCCGGCGTCTTGGACTACAACGGAGCGAGGATCCAAGTCCTCGACCTCCCAGGAATCATCCAAGGGGCGTCGTCCGGAAGGGGCCTGGGCAAGAGGGTACTCGCGGTGGCGCGAAACGCCGACCTCGTCCTCTTCGTCATGGACGTCTTCCAGCCCGAAGCCCGCTCCCTGCTCGAAAAGGAGCTCAGGATCACAGGGATACGTGTCGACGAAGATCCGCCCAACTTGGTGATAGAGACGACGACCACCGGAGGGATCTCGGTAATATCCCAGGTGAAGCTGACCAAGATCACCGTGGAACTCGTGAAAGACATCCTGAGGGTCTACGGGATGAACAGCGCCCGCGTCGTCATACGCCAGGACATCACCGACGAGCAGCTCATCGACGTCATCCTGGGCACTCGGGTCTACATCCCGTCCTTGACGGTCATGAACAAGATTGACCTGGTCAACGCCGGCTTCACGAACGAGTTGATGGACAAGCTCCCATACAAGTTCGTCCCAATCTCGGCCGAGAGCAACCTGAACATCGAGGCGCTGAAGCAGGAGATGTACAGGAGGCTGGATTTCATCAGGATATACATGCGAAGGCGGAGCGGCGAGACAGACTACAAGGAGCCGATGATTGTGAGGAACGGGTCCACCGTGCTGGAG
>JBGPFY010000029.1:0-8223 GCA_041483615.1 Nitrososphaeria archaeon
CTGTCGGGGGGGACGGGGTCGGCGAAGTTCCTCCGCGGGCTCCAGAAGCTCAGCGCTTTCACGGTCATCGCCAATGTCGGGGACAACGCGTGGTTCCACGGGCTCTACGTCTGTCCGGACATCGACACCGTGACCTACACCCTCGCCGGGCTGGTGGACTCGCAAAGGGGCTGGGGCATCGGGGGAGACCAGTTCAGGGCGCTCGGCCAGCTGAAGAGGCTGGGAAGCGAGGGCACGTGGTTCAACATCGGCGACATGGACCTAGCCACCCACGTCTTGAGGACGGCGCTCATGAAGGAGGGGAAGAGCCTCACCGAGGTGACCGAGACCATCGCCCACAGGCTCGGAGTGCGAAGGTGGAAGATACTTCCAGCGACCGACCGGCACTTTGAGACACACATCATCACGGCCGAGAAGGGGGACATGCACCTGCAGCAGTTCTGGGTCAAGGAGAAGGGGAGGCTCACACCGAGAGATGTCCGCTACGTCGGCGCGCGGCGGGCGCGCGCCACGGCACAGGTCGCCGCGAGCCTGGAATCGGCGGACAGGGTCATCATCTCGCCTGCGAACCCCATGACCAGCGTCGTGCCGACCCTCTCGATTGGCGGTTTCAGAGCGCTCTTGGGCAAGAGCAAGGCTAGGAAGGTGGCAGTCTCGCCCATGATTGGCGAGAGCGCGTTCTCAGGCCCTGCTGCCAGGCTGATGGCCGCAAGGAACCTGAGACCCACCTCCGCGGGAGTCGCGACGCTCTATCGGGGCGTCGTGGATGTCATGATAGTCGACGAAAGCGACCGCGCCCAGGCTGTCGCGATTGAGAAGGAGGGGATCTCGTGCCACTTCACCTCAACATTAATGAGGTCTCGAGAGGACGCGGTGAGACTGGCGAAGGTCGCGATGGAGGCATGAGCGAGCGTCTGGTGGCTGACCCGAACCGCTCCACGGCTGTGGTCATCCCGGTGAAGGGGGAGAACCCTAAAGGCCGCCTGTCCCCAGTTCTAAGTCCGCCGCAGAGGCGGCAGCTCCAAATCGCCATGCTGGAAGACACCCTCCAGACCTTGATGAGGGCAAGGATGATCGCCCACACGTTCGTCGTCTCCTCGGACCCCCACATACTGGAGTTTGTCCAGAGGTTCGGAGCCATGTCGATTCCCGAGCCCCGAGACGCGGGCGTCAACTCCGCCGTCCAGCGGGGGCTTCAAGCGACGGCGCATTACGAGCGACGGCTGGCAATCCCCGCCGACCTCCCTCTCCTCGGCGTGGAGGACCTCAAGGCAGGCCCGATGCTTGCGCGGGAGGGCGCCCAGGTGGTGATATCTCCCTCGGAGAGCTTCGATGGGACCAACATGCTGCTGTTGACGAGCGGGATGGAGCTCCCCTTGCACTACGATGACGACAGCTTCCGCAGGCACTTCGCGGACGCGAGCGCGCTCAGGCTTCGCGTTGCAGTCTACTACTCGAGGGGGGTCGGGTTCGACGTCGACAAGCCGGCCGACCTCCATAGGTTCTTCAAGTTCCAGAAGCGCGGCAGCACGCTCACGTTCCTCGGCAGGACCCTGAGGAAGGCACAAAGAGAGTCTCCGCGGCGCCGTTGAGCGCGGGGCTCAAATCTGCTCTTCCGCAGTCGACGAAAGCATCCCCATAAGCTTGTCCACGGTCTGGAAGAACAACGGGTCGCGGAGGTGCTCGAACCGGGGACGGGGGAGGGGAACCTTGAGCTCGCCCACAACCCTCCCTGGCCTTGGCGAGAGGACTATGATCCGGTCCGCCATCATCACTGCCTCCTCCACGTTGTGAGTGACCATGACGAAGTTGTTGGTTGGCAGCAATGTGTCACTCCAGATGTTGAGGAGAAGCACGCGGAGGGACTTTGCCGTGAGCTCGTCCAAGGCGGAGAAGGGTTCGTCGAGAAGCAGGACCTCGGGCCCCAGCGCCAAGGCCCTCGCGACGCCCACCCTCTGCCTCATCCCACCCGACAGGTCGTGCGGATAGGCCTTCTCGAACCCGCCCAACCCGACCATCCTCAGGTACCGGTCGGCCCGTTGCTTTGCTTCTTGTTTCTCGATGCCGACGACCGCCATCGGGAGCTGGACGTTCTCCTCAGCCGTCTTCCACGGCAGAAGACCGAAGGTCTGGAAGACCATCGTGATCTTGGGGGAAGGCGCCGTTATCGGCTCCCCGCGGAAAAGCACCCGACCGGAGTCGGCCTTCTCGAGGCCGGCCATTATCCTCAAGAGCGTCGACTTTCCGCATCCGGACGGCCCGATGATGCAGACAAACTGGTCGTAGTCCACGTCGAAACTGACGTTGTCGATTGCCTTGACTTCAGAGCCGTTCCGGAATACCTTCACGATGTCCTTGACGCTGAGTATGGTCGTCAATTGAACTCGACCCCAAACCTTTCCACCCTCCTCAGGAGCCGCCTCCACACCAATCGCTCCAATAGGATCACGATCCCGGACATTATGAAAAGGAAGAAGACCACCAAGGGGATGTCGCCGAGCACGTAGGCGGCGTTGTCCAAGAGGTAGCCCAGGCCCGGGAGGACATATGGCGTGCCCTGTCCCCCCAGCTGGATGTACTCGGAGTAGATCACGACGTTCCAGCCTCCCCCCCACGCCAGAAGAGACCCGGTGATAAACGCGGGCAGGACGGCAGGAAGTATGATGTCGGTGACCCTTCTCCATCCTTGGACGCGAAAGATTGCCGAGACCTCGGTCAGCTCGGTCGGGAGAGCCCGCGCGGCGGTCACTACGTTGAAGAGAAGATACCAGACCATCGCCAGCAAGAGCAGGGTGAAGGAGGCGATCTCCTGGCTTGCGCCCGCAGGGAGCGCCGAGTGGAGGGTGACGAAGAGGGGCAGGAAGACCGCCAGGTACGGGACAGACCTCCCAAGGTCGTAGAGAGGGTAGAAGTACCTGTAGAAGTTCTTCTTCGTCACTGCCAGGACCGCACAGAGCAACGTGATGGCTACGCAGGTGAGGTAGGCGGCGAGAAGCCTCCCCACCGTCAAGAGCGAATAGAGAGGCACCAAGTACACCTGCCCCCCTGGTTCGGTCAAGCCGCGGACCAGGCCTTCGACCGCGCCTATGGGCAGGTTGGCATAGGCCAGGAACCCGACGACGAGGAGCGTGGCCACGAAGACGACGGCGAGCACCCCGGTGCTAATCTGGTTCCTTACGCGGACCGTCTGGCCGACCTGCCGCAGCCGGAAGCCGAATATGCGCCGAAAGCGGCGCCTCAGCCGGAGGGGGGTCCGAAAGTCTTCGCGTATCACGGTCGCGAGCAACGGCTTGTGGATGGCCACCCTGTTCTGGAGTGTGTGCCAGATGAGCTGGTTCGTGATAAAGATGATTTCGCCCATGACCAGCACGCCGAACCACGAGGAAGCGAGGTCGCCTCCGTTGAGCGCGAGCTGGATGTATGAGCCGAGGCCGGTGACCGAGTAGGTGGTGAGAGACCCGGCGCTGTTCGCGAACTGGACGAACTCCGCAGCGACGTCGAAGGTCCATCCGTCATTCCAGGCGAGGACCGAGGCCGAGAGTAGGGCAGGGAGGACGGCGGGCAGCACGACGTATCTCAGATGGCTGGTGCCGCTGAAACCATAGCCCCGGGCCGCTTCCTCCACAGAGCTCGGAATGCTCTTGACGGCTCCGATGACTCCGAAGAAGATGTCCCACTCCATCGCGGTGAAGAGGAGGAAGAGGGCGCCTAGCTCGTTCCCGACGCCCGCCGGGAAGAGGACAATCAGGAACGTCAAGACCACGGGAAAGTACCCTAGTATCGGGACGCTCTGCCCTATGTCGAAGAGGGGCACGAGGATGCGCTCGGCGGTCTTGTTCGTGGCCGCAAGGATCCCGAAGATAAGGCCGACGGCGAGGGCAATGAAGTACACGGCAGCCACCCTCCCGAGCGAGAGCAGCGCGTATGCCGGGACGTACTGCACCGCGGACTGGCCTAGGAAGAAAGAGCCCAGCAGGTATGTTGCTACTAGGACGGCCACGCCAGCCGACAGTCGCAGACCGCGCACGGCGATTTACCTGGGGCGAGCGCGACTCCACTTGAGATATAGGGATTCCTGTCTCTAGGCGATGTATGGCGTGCTCGAGGTGTCGAACTTCCGAATCGTCTCGAAGCTCCCGTTGTCCCGGAACATCACGTACTGGTTGATCTCTGGGAAGAACTTGTCCAGGGGGCTGACCGCCATCTCTCCGGCGATGTGGCCCTTGCCGACGTACGCGTCTGTGATCTTCCTCGAGAGCTCCCTCACTTGGGCGTCGTCGACGAACCCCAGGGTGTGCAGATACTCGTGCAGGAGTATCATGAAGGTGTATGCGTTGCGTCTCGGCCTCGACCTCGTGGACCTCCAGACGATCTTCATCAGGTTCCTGTTCATGACGATGGCGTTCGACCCCATCTCGTGATACGCTCCCACTTGGTTGGGAATGTCGCCCAGCACCAAGGTCAGCCCTGCCCGGTGGATGCCGAGGACCTGGTCGACTGCCTTCTTCACAATCTCGAAGAGCTCGTCGAAGCCGCCAGCGGAGGCCAGCTTGGCCTTGTTCTCGCCTGTCCAGATTTTGGGGAGCGACATGCCCCTCCTCGGTAAGGGCAGGTTCTGTATAAGCCATTCCCTTGCGGCCGCCTCCCGTCGCCAAAATCGGCGGCAGGTCTAGTCGGAAGCCCGCCCGCAACTCGGGCAAAACGCTGCCCCGACGAGGCTCGCCCCGCAGTATTTGCACTTGTCCGCAGGAGGCGGCGAATCTGAGTTCCTCACCGACCGGGCGGCCAGCCACACGGCGAGCTCGAGCATGACGATGATGGGGACGAATAGTATGACGTCCAGAATTGGACCCCCGTCCGGAGTCACGATGGCAGTGGCAAAGTAGACGACCACCCATATTATCACCCTGTTCTTCCTGAACGTCTCCGGGCTCAATATTCTGAAGCTGATGAGCATGAAGACGTAGACGGGGGTGGTGAACGCTATTCCGCTCATTCCTATCGTCAGAAAGACGATGGAATAGAAGTCCGCGACGTCGATCAAGGGCTGGGCCTGGGCGGTCACGAAGAACGGCCCTAGGGCGACGAACAGGAACTTCGCGATGAGCAAGTACCCGAAGAGCACCCCGACGACGAAGAGCGACGAAGAGGAGGCGACAAAGGGGTAGAGAAAGCCCCTCTCCTTGTCCGTGAGGGCAGGGCTGACGAACTTCATCACCTCGTAGGCGAAGATGGGGGCATTGAAGACGGCGGCGAGGATGACCGAGGCGACGAGATAGACCTCCAGTGGCTCGTTCAGGTGGTTCGCGATGAGAGTCCAGCCTGCCGGCAGAAGGTCCAGCTTGACCCTCGCCAGGAAGAACGCGACGAATGGCACATAGGTACCAGAGAAAGCGAAGGCTTTGGAGGGCTCCGCCGGTGCGAGCAGGAAGATCGCCAGGAGCCCCGCAAAGCTCAGGAAGGCGATCTTCATCCTGTGCTTGAGCTCCGAAAGATGTTCGCGGACGCTGAGGAGGTCGGAGCTCAGGCGGAGGCACCTTCCTCAGGGAAAGCTCGAGTTGGCCGGCCCGCGAGTTGGACCTGCGTCCAGCGTTCACGCGCGGTATCTCTCAAGCGGATAGGACCTGCGAACTTTCTCGATTTAAACGATTGACGCCGAGGCTTCTACTCTTCTTTCGGAGCCTTTGGCGACGCTTACGTCCGCGTTAATGAAGGGTTTTGGAAGAGTGCGATGCTTACGCGCCGGCCGTCTTGCGGACTATCTCTGCCGAGATCTGCTCCCTAGTCTTGCCATCAGTCGATATCCCCAGCCTCTTGGCGGCTACCATGAGGTCGTCCTCCCCCATCTGGGTGCCTTCCATCTGGGCGGCCGACGCTGCGGGAGCACTCTGGCTTCCCTGCGTGAACTCTTTCTTGGCCATCCCGAGCGCTCTGGCCAGCTCGGGTATCTTCTTAGGCCCCAAGATTACCACCACGACGATAATCAGGCCGATTATGGCGAGCTCTAGTACATTTAGTGCCATTGGGTCTTTCTTTTGACCAGCGCTATTTACGTCTTCCTAAACCGGGTTCTGTCCAATCCTCAGCAGATTTTCTCCTTGTCCATTCGCGGGGGATAGACGGGGAGGTCGGGGCACCCTCATCTGCCAAGTTCTCTCAGAATCAAGACCAAGGTTTCAACACCGAGGATGCCAGTCAGGATTACGAGAACCAGCGTCAACCATCTGACCTTCTTGCCATCTGTTGACATTTCCGCCAAGTATGCTTCGACCGTCTCAAGAGTCAGTGAGGAAAATTCTTCAGATAAGCGTGCGATTTCCTGAGCAAGTCGAGCATAGTCATTCCTGATGCCAATCTCATATTCAGTGACACCGTCATGGGGCATCGGCGGAAAAGTGGAAAGGACTACGGCGATTTCACTCCGCTTCCGTTCTGAGTCTTGGATTCGTCGCCTAATCTCGTTCCTTCGCTCCCTCAAATCCGTCGGGGTCGCGGCATCCTTACTAGGCATGGCCATTCTCCTGTCCGCGAGAAGTTCCACTCTTTCGACTGGCGTTCTGGATGATTGTTAGCCACTTGTTCTCTCCCTCGATTGTGATTCCAGCGGCTTCCGCTGGAGTCTTCCCGTTAAGGCCCTCATGCGGCCTCATGTAGTTGTGGAATAGCTGGTAGCCCTTGAGTATCGGCGAGTCAGGGGTCTTAACCCCGCGCATGACCTTCTCTCGGTCTCTGAACTCACCATTCAATCTCTCCATCTTGTTGTTATTGTGGTCTCCCTTCAGGGTAATGTGTCGGATGTGGGCCGTTCGCGGATACTTCTGCGTCCAGAACTCCTTGATGTAGGCCGTGTGATAGTTGAAGGCTCCATCGGTTATGAAGGTCGTCGGCTTCTTGCCCGCGACCTCCTTGCTCACTCGAAGTAGGTTCCTCGCGTCGTGGGTGTATTTGGTGTCTGCGACCTCTTGAGCAATCCAGAACCTTGTCTCGTCGTCCATCATCGCGTAGAGATACTTGAGGTTCCCTCTGACCTTGAGGTATAGCTCGTCGGCTCTCCAAGTGTCGGAGACGTTCGGGGTAATCTGGCCTAGGTATCTCTCCATCAGCCCGACATATTTGGTTATCCAGTTGTGAATCGTCTGGAGAGATGTAATCTTCGAGCCTTGCAGGGCGAGGAACTTCTGTGTGTTGCGAAGGCTCTCTCCGCTAAAGTAAAGTTGGAGTGCGCCCGTTACCAAAAAGGACTTGGAGGCCGAGAGGAAGTTGCGAAGGATAAACACTGTTCCTGAAGTGGTCAGGATAATCGTGAGCGAATACCTCCGAGCCAAAAGGGTGATTCTGAGCGAACATCCTGCGAAGTCATAGAAATCTCACGGCAAACAAGAAGACGATGACACCGGCCCAAGGAAGCATAACCAGAAGCGGCCCCAGAGTGTCCTTGCGACTGGCCGTTCTAGTGCGGACGGCGAAGGTTGGGATTGTTCCGAAGCCCCCGAGAAGAAACAGGGCATCCAGAACTTGGACTGCAAACGTGGCGTCCGACAGCGGAGTGAACCATGCGGGCAAGAAGAGAACGAATACCCCGAAGTCAAGAATGCCGGTGAAAAGAGCGATAGAAAACCCGACTCCCTTGGCAAAGTCGATAGCATAGAAGCTCCCGAACCTCGAAATGAAATCTATTTGGTTAGGACTGCCAATGAACTTGATTACTTGCTGTGCCCTGAACACAGCTACTCCAAGCGTGAAGAGAGCGCCGAGAAATGCGATTGTTTCTAGAAACTGAAATGAGAATGGATATTGAAGTTGAATGACGGCAGTAGGGCCAGTTAAGGACGGAGAAGCCAAGTCGAGCATACCAGCTATCAGAAAAATAGCCCCCGCCCCAAGAAATTCATCTTGAGCGCTGGTCAGCCAGTGTTCGGCTTTCTTGACATCCAGAGGAGTGATTAGTCTTCCTGAAGAGAAGCCGCTTGCCTCAATCTTCTTTTTCAACTCAAAGTAATCTAATCGCTCACCAAAAGCCCAAGGTAGTGTCACCCACATTAGCCAAGTGAAGGCAACTAAACCGAGACTTAGGTTAGCTAGCTCCGTCAAAACTAACATTAGGATGGCCGTGTATCCGACTAATAGGCTTAGTCGCGGAAGAACCGAATAAAATTGGGGAGTGACAATCTCCGAGAAGCGAACCATTCAGGCCATCCCCCGCGACTGGACAGTTCGGCTATC